>NZ_JBSFUB010000141.1:0-14152 GCF_053591575.1 Streptomyces altiplanensis
GGGTCCTCCCGCAGGAGCGCGTCGAGGATCGTGTCGCTGATCTGGTCAGCGATCTTGTCGGGGTGGCCCTCGGTCACGGACTCCGAGGTGAACAGGCGGCGGGACACATCGCTCCCTGGGGTTGCAGCGGCTGCTGGCTGAGCATTGATGGAACGGTCCGGGAGCTGCGCCCGGCATCGGTCCGCGACCAGTTTATCGGTCGCTTCCGCTCGGCGGACCACGTGTCTCGCTTCGTGGGAGCCCTGTGACCAGCGGCACTGCACTGCGCAGTACGCCCGTCACCCTCCATCACAGGGCAAAATGCCGGACTTGAGAGGACACTTGCGGCAATTCGGCGGCCTGTCGGAACGGACCAAGAATTAACCGAGTCGACTTGTCGCCAAGTCCCAGACAGTGTCGGCGAGGGCTTCCTTGGGACCGTACGGCACCGGGGTCTCGCCGCCGTCGGTGTCGAGCACCACGGCCTCGTTCTCCTCGGAGCCGAACGTCTTGCGCTCCCCCACCTCATTGACGACCAGCAGGTCACAGCCCTTGCGGCGCAGCTTCTCCCGGCCGTTGGCGAGGACGTCGTCGGTCTCGGCGGCGAAGCCGACGACCACCTGCCCCGGCTTTCCGCGCTCCGCCGCGATCTCCGCGAGGATGTCGGGGTTGCGGACCAGCTCGACGGCGGCGGGCTCCTGGCCGTCCTTCTTCTTGATCTTTCCCGTGGCGTACGCCGCCGGGCGGAAGTCGGCCACGGCCGCCGCCATCACCACCACGTCGGCGTCCGCCGCCGCCTTCAGCACGGCCTCGCGCAGCTGCACCGCCGTCCCGACGCGGACGACATCGGCGCCCGCCGGATCCGGCAGGCCGGTGTTGGCCTCGACGAGCGTGACCCGCGCGCCGCGCGCGACGGCGGTACGGGCCAGGGCGTACCCCTGCTTGCCGGAGGAGCGGTTCCCCAGGTAGCGGACCGGGTCGAGCGGCTCGCGCGTACCGCCCGCGCTGATCACGACGTGGAGGCCGGCGAGGTCGGGCGCGGTCGCGCCGCGCGCGAGCACCCGGCGGCAGACCTCGAAGATCTCGTCCGGGTCGGGCAGCCGGCCCTTGCCCGTGTCGACGCCGGTCAGCCGGCCCACCGCGGGCTCGATGACGACCGCGCCGCGCCGGCGCAGCGTCGCGACGTTCTCCTGAGTGGCCGGGTGCTCCCACATCTCCGTGTGCATCGCGGGCGCGAAGACCACCGGACACCGGGCGGTGAGGAGGGTGTTCGTGAGGAGGTCGTCGGCGAGCCCGTGGGCCGCCTTGGCCAGCATGTCGGCGGTTGCGGGGGCCACCACGACCAGATCGGCGGACTGCCCGATCCGTACGTGCGGCACCTCGTGCACCGACTCCCAGACCTCGGCCGAGACCGGGTTGCCGGAGAGCGCCGACCAGGTGGCGGCGCCGACGAAGTGGAGGGACGCGTCGGTCGGCACGACCCGCACGTCATGGCCGGATTCGGTCAGCCGCCGCAGCAGCTCGCACGCCTTGTACGCGGCGATGCCTCCGCTGACTCCCAGCACGACCTTCGGCTTGGTGGTCCTGTCGTCCGCCTTGTCCACTGCGTCTCCCCGCTCGTTCCAGGATGTACGTCCCCATGACACACCACAGGCCCGGCAGTCGCGCTGCCGGGCCTGTGACGAAAAAGATTCCTGCGCCTGCTGACTACTGCGCCGGGCCCTCAATGGCCTCGGAGGTCAGCAGACCCGCGTTGATCTCGCGCAGGGCGATCGAGAGCGGCTTCTCGTGGACGTGAGTGTCCACCAGAGGACCGACGTACTCGAGCAGACCCTCACCGAGCTGCGAGTAGTACGCGTTGATCTGACGCGCGCGCTTCGCCGCGTAGATCACGAGGCTGTACTTCGAGTCAGTAGCCTCGAGCAGCTCGTCGATCGGCGGGTTGATGATGCCCTCGGGCGTGGAAATGGAAGAGGACACGCTCTACCTTCCGAAAAAGTGGACAGAGATCAAGCAACTTCCATCAAGGCTAGCAGCTCACGTGCTACATCCTCGACGGAGGTGTTGACAAGGGTGGTGTCGAACTCCGCCTCCGCGGCGAGTTCGATCTTTGCGGCCTCGAGGCGGCGCTCGATGACATCGGGCGCCTCCGTGCCGCGGCCGGTCAGCCTGCGGACCAGCTCGTCCCAGCTGGGCGGGGCCAGGAAGACCAGTTGAGCCTCCGGCATCGACTCACGGACCAGCCGCGCGCCCTGGAGATCGATCTCCAGGAGCACGGGCTCGCCCGCTTCGAGCCGTTCGGTCACGGCACGCCGGGGCGTGCCGTAGCGGTTGCCGGCGAACTCGGCCCATTCCAGCAGCTCACCGTTGGCGACGAGCTTGTCGAACTCGTCGTCGCTCACGAAGAAGTACTGGATGCCGTGGCGCTCGCCGGGTCGCGGCTTGCGCGTGGTGGCCGACACCGAGAGCCATACCTCGGGGTGGACCTTGCGCATATGGGCGACGACCGTGCTCTTGCCGACCCCGGAGGGGCCGGAGAGCACGGTCAGCCGCGGACGTACGTCCGGGGGTACGGGGGTCGTCCCCCGGGATGTTGCAGCCATGGATGCGATTATCCAGGTTCTCGGGGGTGCCCGAGAACGTCAGGCGGGGCCGCCGCCGAACTCGCGCTCCAAAGAGGCGATCTGGTTGGAGCCGAGACCGCGCACACGACGGCTCTCGGAGATGCCGAGCCGCTCCATGATCTGCTTGGCGCGGACCTTGCCCACGCCCGGCAGGGACTCGAGAAGGGCGGAGACCTTCATCTTGCCGACGACGTCATTCTCCTGTCCCTGCTTGATGACCTCATGGAGCGAGGCGCCGGAGTGCTTGAGTCGATTCTTGACCTCGGCCCGCTCCCGGCGAGCCGCGGCGGCCTTTTCGAGCGCGGCTGCGCGCTGTTCAGGGGTAAGGGGCGGAAGAGCCACGCCTACGTCACCTCGGATGTCGAACTGTCGGATACGGACCGGTGAGGAAGCTGGTCGCCCCACACCAGGCAAGCAACGAACAGCAGGTCGCGAACGACGAGCTGCACGTTTGCTCTCGACGGAGACTAGCGGCCTGGGCCGCTCCAGTCAGCGAGTAGCGACGAAAAGTCCTGGTCAGCCTCGCTCGAGTACGGCATATCAGACATAACATCCTGGTTTTGGGTCAGGATTCCGTCAACATGGGTCGCACAGATGCCGGAAGCCGTCGCACGGGCGTGGTGCCGACATCGTGCGGACGTCCCGTCACGCCCCCGAGACCGCCACCCTGACCTCGTCGGCGAAGCGAGAAGCGGACTCTCGCAGTCCGGAAACATCCGGACCGAAGCGGAGCACACCACGGCTCACACTCGGTACGACGTTGCCGACGGCCGCCCCGAAGACGCCCGGCAGGTCCGCCGGCGTCGCGCCCTGCGCGCCGATGCCCGGAGCCAGCAGCGGACCGTTGATGGCGAGATCCGCTCCCGCGTCGCCGAGCGTCGCGCCGACCACCGCGCCGACCGACCCGAGCGGCTCCGCGCCCTCGTTCTCGGCCGCCATGTGGTCGAGCATCAGCTGCGCGAGCGACCGGCCGTCCGCGGCGGTGGCCCGCTGGACCTCGGCGCCCTCCGGGTTCGACGTCAGAGCGAGTACGAACACGCCCGCCCCGCTGATCCTGGCCGCGTCCAGCGCCGGACGCAGCGATCCGAAGCCGAGGTACGGCGAGACCGTCACGGCGTCCGAGAAGAGCGGCGAGTCCTTGTCCAGGTACGTCGCGGCGTACGCGCCCATGGTCGAACCGATGTCGCCGCGCTTGGCGTCCATCAGCACCAGCGCGCCGGCCGCCCTGGCCTCCTCGACCGCCTTCTCCAGTACGGCGATGCCGCGCGAGCCGAAGCGCTCGAAGAACGCCGACTGCGGCTTCAGTACGGCGACCCGGTCGGCCAGGGCCTCGACGACCGTGCGGGTAAAGGTCTCCAGGCCGCCGATGTCGTCGTTCAGGCCCCAGGAGCTCAGCAGCGAGGCGTGCGGGTCGATGCCGACGCAGAGCGGGCCCCGGGTGTCCATGGCGTGGCGCAGACGGGCGCCGAAGGGGGCGAGGGTCACTTGGAGGTCTCCCGGGTCTCGGCGCCGACGGCGTCGGCGAGCGTGGCGTACGGGCTGGCGGCGAGGCGCGCCGCCAGGCCCTGGTGGATCGCGCGGCCCCAGAACGGTCCTTCGTAGATGAAGGCGCTGTAGCCCTGCACGAGCGTGGCGCCCGCGAGGATGCGCTCCCAGGCGTCGTCGGCGTTCCGGATGCCTCCGACGCCGACCAGGGTGATCCGGTCGCCCACGCGCGCGTACAGGCGGCGCAGGACCTCCAGGGAGCGCTCCTTGACGGGCGCTCCGGACAGTCCGCCGGTCTCCTTGACGAGGGCCGGGTCGGACTTCAGGCCGAGGCCCTCGCGGGCGATGGTGGTGTTGGTGGCGATGATGCCGTCCAGGCCGAGCTCCAGCGCCAGGTCGGCGACGGCGTCGACGTCCTCGTCGGCCAGGTCGGGCGCGATCTTGACGAGGAGGGGGACACGGCGGCCGGTGACCGTACGGTCGGCCGCCTCGCGTACGGCGGTCAGCAGCGGGCGCAGCGACTCGGTGGCCTGGAGGTTGCGCAGCCCCGGGGTGTTCGGGGAGGAGACGTTCACCACCAGGTAGTCGGCGTGGGCGGCGAGGCGCTCGGTGGAGGTGACGTAGTCGGCGACGGCCTCCTCCTCCGGAACCACCTTGGTCTTGCCGATGTTGACGCCGACGACCGTCCTGAAGACCGGGTTGCGGGCCGCCAGACGGGCCGCCACGGCCTCGGAGCCCTCGTTGTTGAAGCCCATGCGGTTGATGAGCGCGCGGTCCTCCACGAGGCGGAAGAGGCGCTTCTTGGGGTTGCCGGGCTGCGGCTGGGCGGTGACCGTGCCGATCTCGACGTGGTCGAAGCCGAGCATCGACATGCCGTCGATGGCGACGGCGTTCTTGTCGAAGCCGGCGGCGAGGCCGAACGGGCCGTGCATGCGCAGGCCGAGCGCCTCGGTGCGCAGCGAGGCGTGACGCGGCGCGAGGAGGGCGGCGGCGAAGGTGCGCAGGACCGGGACGCGGGCCGCGAGGCGGATCCAGCGGAAGGCCGTGTGGTGGGCCTGCTCGGGGTCCATGCGCTTGAAGACGAGGTCGAAGAAGAGTTTGTACATGGGTGCTTTCCTCGGGACGGCCGGGAGGGCTGGGCTCATGAAGAGGGGGACACCGCATCCGGTGTCCCCCTCCTGTGCCGACTGCTAGACCTCGCGGGCCGCGGTCAGGTGCTGCGCGTGTTCCTGGAGGGAACGCACGCCCACGTCGCCGTGGGTGAGCGCGTCGATGCCCTGGACGGCGGCCGCGAGGGCCTGGACCGTCGTGAGGCACGGGACGCTGCGGGCCACGGCGGCCGTACGGATCTCGTAGCCGTCGAGGCGGCCGCCCGTGCCGTACGGCGTGTTGACGATGAGGTCGACCTCGCCGTCGTGGATGAGCTGGACGATCGTCTTCTCGCCCTGCGGGCCCTGGCCCTCGCTCTGCTTGCGCACGACGGTGGCGTTGATGCCGTTGCGCTTGAGGACCTCGGCCGTGCCGGAGGTGGCGAGCAGCTCGAAGCCGTGGGCGACCAGTTCGCGCGCCGGGAAGATCATCGAGCGCTTGTCGCGGTTGGCGACCGAGATGAACGCGCGGCCCTTCGTCGGCAGCGGGCCGTACGCGCCGGCCTGCGACTTGGCGTACGCCGTGCCGAAGACCGAGTCGATGCCCATGACCTCGCCGGTGGAGCGCATCTCCGGGCCGAGGACGGTGTCCACGCCGCGGCCCTGGATGTCGCGGAAGCGGCTCCACGGCATCACGGCCTCCTTGACGGAGATCGGCGCGTCGAGCGGCAGCGTGCCGCCGTCGCCGGTCTTCGGCAGCATCCCCTCCGCGCGCAGCTCGGCGACGGTCGCGCCCAGCGAGATGCGGGCGGCGGCCTTCGCGAGCGGCACCGCGGTCGCCTTCGAGGTGAAGGGGACGGTGCGCGAGGCGCGCGGGTTGGCTTCCAGGACGTACAGGATGTCGCCGGCCATCGCGAACTGGATGTTGATGAGTCCGCGTACGCCGACGCCCTTGGCGATGGCCTCGGTCGAGGCCCGCAGCCGCTTGATGTCGAAGCCGCCGAGGGTGATCGGGGGCAGCGCGCAGGCGGAGTCGCCGGAGTGGATGCCGGCTTCCTCGATGTGCTCCATGACGCCGCCGAGGTAGAGCTCGGTGCCGTCGTAGAGCGCGTCGACGTCGATCTCGATCGCGTCGTCGAGGAAGCGGTCGACCAGGACCGGCCGGGTGGGGCTGATCTCGGTGGATTCGGCGATGTACGAGGCCAGGCGCGTCTCGTCGTACACGATCTCCATGCCGCGTCCGCCCAGCACGTACGACGGGCGTACGAGGACGGGGTAGCCGATCTCGTCGGCGATGGCCTTGGCCTCGTCGAAGGTCGTCGCGGTGCCGTGCTTGGGGGCGGGCAGGCCGGCCTCGGCGAGGACGCGGCCGAAGGCGCCGCGGTCCTCGGCGGCGTGGATGGCCTCCGGCGGGGTGCCGACGACCGGTACGCCGTTGTCCTTGAGCGCCTGGGCGAGGCCCAGCGGGGTCTGGCCGCCGAGCTGCACGACGACGCCCGCGATCGGGCCCGCGAGGGTCTCGGCGTGGACGATCTCCAGCACGTCCTCGAGCGTCAGCGGCTCGAAGTACAGGCGGTCGGAGGTGTCGTAGTCGGTGGAGACGGTCTCCGGGTTGCAGTTGACCATCACGGTCTCGTAGCCCGCGTCGCTGAGCGCGAAGGAGGCGTGGACGCAGGAGTAGTCGAACTCGATGCCCTGGCCGATGCGGTTCGGGCCGGAGCCGAGGATGATCACCGCGGGCTTCTCGCGCGGCGCGACCTCGGTCTCCTCGTCGTACGAGGAGTAGAAGTACGGCGTCTTCGCGGCGAACTCGGCGGCGCAGGTGTCGACCGTCTTGTAGACCGGGCGGACGCCGAGCGCGTGCCGGACCTCGCGTACGACGTCCTCGCGCAGCCCGCGGATCTCGGCGATCTGGACGTCCGAGAAACCATGGCGCTTGGCCTCCGCGAGCAGCTCCGGGTCGAGCTTCTCAGCGGCGGCGAGCTCGTCCGCGTGCTCCTTGATGAGGAACATCTGGTCGACGAACCACGGGTCGATCCTCGTGGCGTCGAAGACCTCCTCGGGGGTGGCGCCGGCCCGGATGGCCTGCATGACGGTGTTGATGCGGCCGTCGGTGGGGACCTTGGCGGTCTCCAGGAGAGCGGCCTTGTCGCCCGGGTCGCCGGTGAAGGCGAACTGGCTGCCCTTCTTCTCCAGCGAGCGCAGCGCCTTCTGGAGCGCCTCGGTGAAGTTGCGGCCGATCGCCATGGCCTCGCCCACCGACTTCATGGTGGTGGTGAGGGTGGCGTCGGCGAGCGGGAACTTCTCGAAGGCGAAGCGGGGCACCTTGACGACGACGTAGTCGAGCGTGGGCTCGAAGGACGCCGGGGTCTTCTCGGTGATGTCGTTCGGGATCTCGTCCAGCGTGTAGCCGACGGCGAGACGCGCGGCGATCTTGGCGATCGGGAAACCGGTCGCCTTCGAGGCGAGCGCCGAGGAGCGCGAGACGCGCGGGTTCATCTCGATGACGATGATCCGGCCGTCGTCGGGGTTGACGGCGAACTGGATGTTGCAGCCGCCGGTGTCGACGCCGACCTCGCGGATGATCGCGATGCCGACGTCGCGCAGCCGCTGGTACTCGCGGTCGGTGAGCGTCATCGCCGGGGCGACGGTGATCGAGTCACCGGTGTGCACGCCCATCGGGTCGAAGTTCTCGATGGAGCAGACGACCACGACGTTGTCGTTCTTGTCGCGCATCAGCTCCAGCTCGTACTCCTTCCAGCCGAGGATGGACTCCTCCAGGAGCACCTCGGTGGTCGGCGAGAGCGTGAGGCCCTGCCCGGCGATGCGGCGCAGCTCGTCCTCGTCGTGCGCGAAGCCGGAGCCGGCGCCGCCCATGGTGAAGGAGGGGCGTACGACGACGGGGTAGCCGCCGAGCTCCTCGACGCCCGCGAGGACGTCGTCCATGGAGTGGCAGATGACCGAGCGGGCGGACTCGCCGTAACCGATCTTGGCCTTGACGGCCTCGACGACGCCTTTGAAGAGGTCGCGGTCCTCGCCCTTGTGGATGGCCTCGACGTTGGCGCCGATGAGCTCGACGCCGTACTTCTCCAGCACACCCTGCTCGTGCATGGAGATGGCCGTGTTGAGGGCCGTCTGGCCACCCAGCGTCGGCAGCAGCGCGTCGGGGCGCTCCTTGGCGATGATCTTCTCGACGAACTCCGGGGTGATCGGCTCGACGTACGTGGCGTCGGCGATCTCCGGGTCGGTCATGATCGTCGCCGGGTTGGAGTTGACCAGGATGACGCGCAGGCCCTCGGCCTTGAGGACGCGGCAGGCCTGCGTGCCGGAGTAGTCGAACTCCGCGGCCTGGCCGATGACGATCGGACCGGAGCCGATGACCAGGACGGACTGGATATCGGTGCGCTTAGGCACGCTGGCCCTCCATGAGCTGTACGAAGCGGTCGAACAGGTACGCGGCGTCGTGCGGACCCGCTGCCGCCTCGGGGTGGTACTGGACGCTGAAGGCCGGCTGGTCGAGCAGCTGGAGGCCCTCGACCACGTCGTCGTTCAGGCAGACGTGGGACACCTCGGCGCGCCCGTACGGGGTCTCGGAGACCTTGTCGAGCGGGGCGTCGACGGCGAAGCCGTGGTTGTGCGCGGTGACCTCGACCTTGCCGGTCGTGCGGTCCTGCACGGGCTGGTTGATGCCGCGGTGGCCGTACTTCAGCTTGTACGTGCCGAAGCCGAGCGCCCGGCCCAGGATCTGGTTGCCGAAGCAGATGCCGAAGAGCGGCGTCTTGCGCGCGAGGACGTCCTTGACGACGCTGAGGTCGACCGTGGACGGGTCGCCGGGGCCGTTGGAGAGGAACACCCCGTCGGGGGCGACGGCGTACACGTCCTCGGCCGTGGCGGTGGCCGGCAGCACGTGCACCTCGATGCCGCGCTCGGCCATCCGGTGCGGGGTCATGCCCTTGATGCCGAGGTCGATCGCGGCGACGGTGAACTTCTTCTCACCGATCGCGGGGACGACGTACGGCTCCTCGGTGGCGACCTCGGCGGCGAGCGAGGCGCCCACCATCTGGGGTGCCTCCTTCACGCGGGCGAGCAGCGTCCCCTCGTCGGCGAGGGCGTCACCGGAGAAGATGCCGACGCGCATCGCGCCGCGCTCGCGCAGGTGGCGGGTGAGCGCGCGGGTGTCGATGCCGCTGATGCCCACGATGCCCTGGTCGACGAGCTGCTCGTCGAGGGAGCGGCTGGAGCGCCAGTTGGAGGGGACGCGGGCGGGGTCGCGCACGACGTAACCGGCGACCCAGATCTTCTTCGACTCGTCGTCCTCGTCGTTCACGCCGGTGTTGCCGACGTGCGGGGCCGTCATCACGACGACCTGGCGGTGGTACGAGGGGTCGGTGAGGGTCTCCTGGTAACCGGTCATGCCGGTGTTGAACACCGCCTCGCCGAAGGTCTCCCCCACGGCCCCGTAGGCACGGCCGCGGAACGTGCGGCCGTCCTCCAGGACGAGTACGGCGGGAGCCTTGCCGGCTCCCCGGGTGGAGATGGTCATCGTGCGGTGCCTTCCGTCGAAATGCGTGTCATGGAGTTGATGGCCTCGACCCAGGCGGTGTGCTCCGCCGCGCGGTCGGAGCGGAAGCCGGAGTCGATCTGCTGGTCGCCGTGGAGCCAGGTGACGACCAGCAGGCCGCCCTCGGCGAGGACCTTGCCCGCGATGCCCTTGTCGAGCCTGGCCTCGCGCAGCGCCGCCGCGGGGACGAAGAAGTCGGCCGCCCCGGGGCGTACGACCTCCAGGCCCGCGTCGGTGAGCGTCAGCTCGGCCCTGCTGCGCGTACCGAGACCGTGGGCCACGATCCGGTCGAGCCACTGTCCGGCGGTCGTCGACCCGTGGTAGCGGCCGCTCATGCTCAGCTTCGCCTCACCCGGCGTCTCGGGCGCGGTGGGCAGCTCGGGCAGGTCCGACTGGAGGACGGCGCGCCACTTCCAGCCCTGGCGCATCAGCCAGTACATGAGCGCGACGAAGAGCAGCAGCCCGACGACCCAGCCGATGCGCGCGGCCCAGTCGGTCACTTCGGCGGACTTCCGCTCCGCGGCGGCGGCCTCGGCGGCCAGATGGATGAAAGGTGTCACGCCAGATTCCCGTCGACGACCGTTGCGCGGCCCCGCAGCCAGGTGTGGGTGACGCGACCCGGCAGCTCACGGCCCTCGTAGGGGGTGTTGCGGCTGCGGGAGGCGAAGCCCGAGGGGTCCACAGCTCCACGGTAAGCCGGATCGACCAGCGTGAGGTTCGCGGGCTCGCCTGCCGAGACGGGACGGCCGTGGCCCTCCAGGCGGCCGATGGCCGCCGGGCGGAAGGACATGCGGTCGGCGACGCCGGCCCAGTCGAGCAGGCCGGTGTCGACCATCGTCTGCTGGACGACGGACAGGGCGGTCTCCAGACCGACCATGCCCATGGCCGCCGCGGCCCACTCGCAGTCCTTGTCCTCGTGCGGGTGCGGGGCGTGGTCGGTGGCGACGCAGTCGATGGTGCCGTCGGCGAGCGCCTCGCGCAGGGCCGTGACGTCGGCCTCGGTGCGCAGCGGCGGGTTCACCTTGTAGACGGGGTTGTACGTACGGACCAGCTCGTCCGTGAGCAGGAGGTGGTGCGGGGTGACCTCGGCGGTGACGTTCCAGCCCTTGGACTTGGCCCAGCGGACGATCTCCACCGAGCCGGCCGTGGACAGGTGGCAGATGTGCACGCGGGAGCCGACGTGGGCGGCGAGGAGGACGTCGCGGGCGATGATCGACTCCTCGGCGACGGCCGGCCAGCCGCCGAGACCCAGCTCGGAGGAGACGATGCCCTCGTTCATCTGGGCGCCCTCGGTGAGGCGGGGCTCCTGGGCGTGCTGGGCGACGACGCCGTCGAACGCCTTCACGTACTCCAGCGCGCGGCGCATGATCACGGCGTCGTCGACGCACTTGCCGTCGTCGGAGAAGACCTTCACGCCCGCGGCGGAGTCGTGCATGGCGCCGAGCTCGGCGAGCTGCTTGCCCTCCAGGCCGACGGTGACGGCGCCGACGGGCTGCACGTCGCAGTAGCCGGACTCCTTGCCGAGGCGCCAGACCTGCTCGACCACGCCGGCGGTGTCGGCGACCGGGAAGGTGTTGGCCATGGCGTGGACGGCGGTGAAGCCGCCGACGGCGGCGGCCTTCGTACCGGTCAGGACGGTCTCGGAGTCCTCGCGGCCGGGCTCGCGCAGGTGGGTGTGCAGGTCGACGAGGCCGGGCAGCAGGATCTTGCCCTCGGCCTCGACGACGGTCGCGCCCCCGGCGTTCAGGCCGGTTCCGACCGCCTCGATGCTCTCGCCGTCGATCAGGACGTCCTGCGGCTCGCCGCCCAGTACCTTCGCACCGCGGATCAGGATCTTGCTCATCGTTACTTGTTCTCCTCGGTGCGTGCGGGGGCAGGGCTGATGGCGGACTCGTTGCCGCCCAACAGGAGGTACAGGACGGCCATCCGGGTCGAGACGCCGTTGGCGACCTGCTCGACGGCCGTGCAGCGGTCGGAGTCGGCGACCTGCGCGGTGATCTCCATGCCGCGGTTCATCGGGCCGGGGTGCATGACGATGGCGTGCTCGGGCATCCGCGCCATCCGGTCGCCGTCCAGGCCGTAGCGCCGCGAGTACTCGCGCTCGGTCGGGAAGAAGGCGGCGTTCATCCGCTCGCGCTGCACACGCAGCATCATCACCGCGTCGGACTTCGGCAGCACGCTGTCGAGGTCGTACGAGACCTCGCAGGGCCACCGCTCGACGCCGATCGGGACCAGCGTGGGCGGCGCGACGAGCGTCACCTCGGCGCCGAGGGTGTGCAGCAGGTGGACGTTGGAGCGCGCCACGCGGCTGTGCAGTACGTCGCCGACGATGGTGATCCGGCGTCCGTCCAGGTCACGCCCTATTCCGGCGTCGGGGCCGACGAGCCTGCGGCGCATCGTGAAGGCGTCGAGGAGCGCCTGGGTGGGGTGCTCGTGCGTGCCGTCGCCCGCGTTGACGACCGCGCCGTCGATCCAGCCGGAGGTCGCGAGGCGGTAGGGGGCGCCGGAGGCGCCGTGCCGGATGACGACGGCGTCGGCGCCCATCGCCTCCAGGGTGAGCGCGGTGTCCTTGAGCGACTCGCCCTTGGAGACGGACGAGCCCTTCGCGGAGAAGTTGATGACGTCGGCGGAGAGGCGCTTGGCGGCGGCCTCGAAGGAGATGCGGGTGCGGGTCGAGTCCTCGAAGAAGAGGTTGACGACCGTACGTCCGCGCAGGGTCGGCAGCTTCTTGATCGGCCGGTCCGCGACGCGGGCCATCTCCTCGGCGGTGTCGAGGATCAGCACGGCGTCGTCGCGGGTGAGGTCGGCGGCCGAGATGAGGTGACGCTTCATCTGGTGCTCCGTGGTTCGTGAGGGGCGCGTGTGTGGAGGCGGGCAGGAGGGCAGGCCGACGCGCGGGCCCGGGTTGTCCGGGTCCGTACGGGAAAGCGCTACTGCTCGCCGGCCGGAGCGGTCTGGCGGAGTCCGAGCAGCACGGCGTCGCGGCCGTCCTCCTCGGAGAGCTGGACCTTGACCGCCTCCCGCAACGACGTGGGGAGGTTCTTGCCGACGTAGTCGGCGCGGATCGGCAGTTCGCGGTGGCCGCGGTCGACGAGGACCGCGAGCTGTACGGCGCGGGGGCGGCCGATGTCGCCCAGGGCGTCCAGCGCGGCCCGGATCGTACGGCCGGAGAACAGCACGTCGTCGACGAGGACGACGAGCCGGTCCTCGATGCCGTCACCGGGGATCTCCGTACGCGCGAGGGCACGCGCGGGGCGCATGCGCAGATCGTCGCGGTACATGGTGATGTCGAGGGAGCCGACCGGCATCGCGCGGCCGGTGATCTGTTCGAGCCTGGCGGCCAGCCTGCGGGCCAGGAAGACGCCGCGGGTGGGAATGCCGAGGAGCACCACGTCGTCGGCACCCTTGGCGCGCTCGACGATCTCGTGGGCGATGCGGGTCAGTACCCGCTCGATGTCAGGGCCCTCGAGTACAGGGCGCGGAGCATCGGAATTAACCGTGTCCATTGGAAACGGACCTCCTTCTCCGCCTCACGGGACGGACCTTAAAGGACGTCGGAATTGCGCCACCCACGGTACCAGCTGTATTCGACTGCCCTTGCGAGACCCCCCGCGTAGGCGGTCTGGACCCATTCGGCTTGACGCACCCAAGTAACGCTGCGTAACCTCACAGTGAGTTACCAGCCGCGCGGCGGAGCCGCACGTCGTCACAGCGTCCGGGGAGCCATATGTCCAGCGAATACGCAAAACAGCTCGGGGCCAAGCTCCGCGCCATCCGCACCCAGCAGGGCCTTTCCCTCCACGGTGTCGAGGAGAAGTCCCAGGGCCGCTGGAAGGCCGTCGTGGTCGGATCGTACGAGCGCGGCGACCGCGCCGTGACCGTGCAGCGCCTCGCCGAGCTGGCGGACTTCTACGGTGTCCCGGTGCAGGAGCTGCTGCCCGGTACGACGCCCGGTGGCGCCGCCGAGCCGCCGCCGAAACTCCGCCTGGACCTGGAGCGTCTCGCCCACGTCCCGGCCGAGAAGGCCGGCCCGCTCCAGCGTTACGCCGCCACGATCCAGTCGCAGCGCGGCGACTACAACGGCAAGGTCCTGTCGATCCGCCAGGACGACCTGCGCACGCTGGCCGTCATTTACGACCAGTCGCCCTCGGTCCTGACCGAGCAGCTGATCAGCTGGGGTGTGCTCGACGCGGACGCGCGCCGCGCGGTCGCCCACGAGGACGCCTGAAACCGGGCAACACCAGCAGAAACGTAACGCCGGGGCGGGCGGAAACCTGAAAGGTTTCCGCCCGCCCCGGCGTTTTCCCGCATTCCGAGCGGCGTCCGCAACGAAAGGGCCCGCGGCACCCCACAAAACCAGACCCGCGGCCCATAAGCCCTTGTAATAAAACCACCCCCCGACAAAACCCGACGCC
>NZ_JBSFUB010000142.1:0-13949 GCF_053591575.1 Streptomyces altiplanensis
GCACGTCGTACGCGATGGGCAACGCGCATCCGGCCGTGGTGGCCGCGGCGTCCGGCCGTACCGTCGCGAACAACCGGGCGGGACCACCCGCCCGGCGCCCGCCCCAGGACCCGCCTACTCGACCGCGATCCCATAGTCCGCGACAAGGGCACTCAAGCCGCCCGGATACCCCTTGCCACCAGCGACAAATTCCCAATCCCCGTTCGCGCGCCTCCGGAACGACCCCAGCACCAGCGCGGTCTCCCCGGCCCGGCCGTCCGAAACCACCAACCGGTCCAGCTCGGCTCCGGACGCATCCCGCAACCGGACCCCGGCATCGGTGAACCCCGACAGATCTCCATCAGGATTGAGCTCCGGATCAACCGCAGCAACCAGAACAAGCCGATCGGCCCGCTCCGGCAAGGCATCGAACGCCACCCGAATGGCCGCCCTGTCTCCCCCCGAGCCGGGCAGCATCCGGACCGCCCCACCAGGAACCTGGGCATTGTTGAAGAACACGAAGTGATCGTCGTCCAGAACCCGGCTCCCCCGGCACACAAGCGCACACACGTCCAACGCCACGCCACCGGCCCACGTCATGCCCAGCACATTGAAGTCACCGTCGTCATCAACAGCCGCCCGCTGCGGTGGAACCGACGGTGCCGAGCCGTCACCCAGCCGTCCACGCAGACCGCAGCGGTGCAGCAGATCAACCAGTTCATCACCGGTCACCAGCGTCAACGGCTTCCCGTCGGCGAAAGTGTACGAGCCCGGACCGAACCCTGAAGTCGTCACCAGGACACCCTTGTTGGCCCCGGCTCCCTGGACGGTCCCATACAGGTCCCGTACCGCTCCGGGCGGAACAGTACGGCGATAGCGCTTCACTTGAACAATGATCCGCCCCCCACTGATCGGGTCCGGATCCATCGCCTCCACATCCACCCCTCCGTCGTTGGAACGCTGCGTCGTGACCGCCTGCATTCCACGAGCCCGGAAGAGATCCGCGACAAGCCCTTCGAATTCCACCGGATCCATTGCGAACAGATCCGGTTCCTCACCACCACCGTGCGAAACCACGCCCGCACCCACATCACCCGGCACCCGGCCCGGCCGTACGGCCACCCGCTGATCCGGACGAGCGGACAACTGCCCGCGCAGCCCCTCCGTCAGACAGTCGACCGCACTCACCTGCTCCAGATTCAACTGGCAAAAAGCAGACCGGGCGACCATCACCGTGGCCAAGAAGATCTCGGCCCGTCTCCCCGTAGCCGGATCGAAATCGTCAACAAAACCGTTCAGCGCGACCGATTCCAGCACGCCGAACTCATCCGCCGCGAAGACATCCCGCAAAGCGAGCAGCACACACTGCGCCAGCACATCCCGGTACAGGGCCCTGCGCTGCGTCACCGGACGAGCCGTCTCCTTCTCCTGGTCCGTACTGGTGACGTATCGCACCGACTTCACCCCAGGAACCATGTCGTACCCCGGCAGTTCCCAGTTCAGCACCAACTGCTTGGCATCACGGTCGAACGAAGCCGACACCTGGCGCGGAAACCCCTCCGGCCACGCCGTGGACGCGTACAACGCCGCCGAAAAATAATCCACCACCGCCTCCGGCTGCCCAGCACGCAAAGCGCCGGCCATCTCGGCAATACCGGCGTTGTGCCGCCGGACCTCGGCCAGCTGGGCCCCGGCCCACGCGTCGTACTGCGCCCGGTACGCAGTCAACTGCTGCTGACGCTGGAACTCAGCCGCCTGCGCCGCCTGCCAGTCCTGCCGATAACGCGCATCCGCCTCTTGCTGGGCCTGGGCCCGCCGACCCGCCGTCCAGCCCCCCTCAGCCTGATAGCGCCCCGGATCCGGCATCGGTACCGGATGGCCCAGCTGCCCCGGGGCGAACGGCTCCAACCGCTCCTGACGAGTCAGCAGGGCCGCCCGGAACGCCGGAGCGCGACAGCCCTCGGCCAACAGACTCGCCAGCGCCCCGACCCGGGCGTCCAGTTCCTGAGTACGCAACCGGGCATCCGCCTCACGCCCCTGCCGGTACGCCACCTGCTGCTCACGCTGTGCACGCGCCACATCACGCTCGTACGCACGCTGCTGCCGCTGCTGCTGCACCACCGCGCGGTGCTGCGCCTCCTGCTGGCGCTGCTGCTGACGCTGCGCCTCGGCCCAGATGCCGACCAACCCGCTGGAGCGACGGCTCATCCGACGCACCCCCTCTTCTCCCGCACCTCGGAAAAGCAAGTGTCCCGGACCTGGTAGGCCCGGGACAGGGTGTTGCGGTAGAGCCGCCTGTCGGAATCGAACCGACGACCTTCGGGTTACAAAGCCGATGCTCTACCAACTGAGCTAAGGCGGCGTCGCGCACTTCAAAGCCGCGCGCGGAGGCTCTCACACTCTACACAGAGCCTCATTCTCCGCTCCACGAAGTCGCCGCTCCCATGACCTCCCGACCATCAGTTCGTTGAACGGACCGATGTGCCGTTCCGAAGATCGGACCGCAGGAGGGAGGGGCAATGACGGACTCGGCCGATAAGCCACCGAGCATCACCGGCCCGGATGCCAAGCGCATCAAGCGCGAGGCGCTGGGCATCGCCGACCGGCGGAAGCACCACGGTCGCCCGACGGCTCCCATGAAGCGCCGCGCCAAGGACCACCCGCCTCGTGCGCGAGAACCAAGTGCTCGTGGTGGAGGACCTGTCCATCGCCGGTCTGATGCGGCCGGCGTCCGGGAAGGGGCGGCGACGGAAGGCCGGGCTGATCCGGTCGATCGTCGATGCCGCGTGGGGCGAGCTGCTGCGGCAGTTGCGCTACAAGTGCGAGTGGTACGGACGGACGCTGGTGATCGTGGACCGCTTCTTCCCGTCCACGCGTCGCTGTTCCGCCTGCCATACGAAGGGGCCTCGGCTCGATCCGTCCGTGCGGGAGTGGGCATGCGCCGAGTGCGGTGTGACGCACGACCGGGACGAGAACGCGGCGGTGAATCTCCGGGACGAGGGGATGCGGCTGTACTGGCTGGTGGCTGCGGCCCTGCCCCCGGGCAAGGTACCGCCACCGGTGATCAAGGCATCGGAGTTGCCGGAGGTCTTGCCGGCTGCGTAAGGAGAACGGACCGACGGGCCGTCGGCCGTAATGCCTGTGGAGCCCACGTAAGACCGTCCGGATGTGTTCCTTGAGGACCGTGTCGGGGCGGCGATGGGTACCGAAGCAGGAAGTGCCGCACTTGCGGCAGGGGTCAAAAGTGCGTCGCTCTGCCTCCACAGAGGCCCGCTCGAAAATTTCATCGCCTTCCAGGTACTGACACGACAGACATCGCCAGGTAGCGTCACGGCAGGTTCACGTCTGTGGACCAGACCACTCCCTTACTCGGATCGTCCGGCACGTTCCTGCCGGTGAAGGAGCACATCACCATGGCAACTGTCTCGTTCGACAAGGCCACCCGGCTCTACCCGGGCTCCACCAAGCCCGCCGTCGACCAGCTCGAGATCGAGATCGAGGACGGCGAGTTCCTCGTCCTCGTCGGTCCCTCCGGCTGCGGCAAGTCGACCTCCCTGCGCATGCTCGCGGGTCTTGAGGACGTCAACGGCGGCGCCATCCGCATCGGCGACCGCGACGTCACGCACCTGCCGCCGAAGGACCGGGACATCGCCATGGTGTTCCAGAACTACGCGCTGTACCCGCACATGTCCGTCGCCGACAACATGGGCTTCGCGCTCAAGATCGCCGGCGTGAACAAGGCGGAGATCCGCAAGAAGGTCGAAGAGGCCGCGAAGATCCTCGACCTCACCGAGTACCTGGACCGCAAGCCGAAGGCGCTCTCCGGCGGTCAGCGCCAACGTGTCGCGATGGGCCGCGCCATCGTGCGTGAGCCGCAGGTCTTCCTCATGGACGAGCCGCTGTCGAACCTCGACGCCAAGCTCCGTGTCTCGACCCGTACGCAGATCGCCTCGCTCCAGCGCCGCCTCGGCATCACCACGGTGTACGTCACGCACGACCAGGTCGAGGCCATGACCATGGGCGACCGGGTGGCCGTACTGAAGGACGGTCTGCTCCAGCAGGTCGACTCGCCGCGCAACATGTACGACCGTCCCGCGAACCTCTTCGTCGCCGGCTTCATCGGCTCCCCCGCCATGAACCTGGTCGAGGTCCCGATCGCCGACGGCGGCGTGAAGTTCGGCAACAGCGTCGTCCCGGTCTCCCGCGAGGCGCTCTCCGCCGCGGCCGACAAGGGCGACACCACCGTCACGGTCGGCGTCCGCCCCGAGCACTTCGACATCGTCGAGCAGGGCGGCGCCGCCGCCGCGTCGCTCACCAAGGCCGCCGCCGACGCCCCGGCCGGTCTGGCCGTCACCGTCAACGTCGTCGAGGAGCTCGGCGCCGACGGTTACGTGTACGGCAGCGCGCAGGTCGGCGGCAAGCACCAGGACCTGGTGGTCCGCGTCAACGGCCGCGCCGTTCCGGACAAGGGCGTCGAGCTGCACGTCGTGCCGCGCGCGGGCGAGATGCACGTCTTCTCCTCGTCGACCGGCGAGCGCCTCAGCGACTGACATCAACTGCGTGCGAAGGGCCCCGCACTCCGGTGCGGGGCCCTTCGCATGCGCCTCGGGTGTCGACAAATACCCCGGCAGAACGGCCATTTCGAACTCTGTACGTCAACACGGATTCGAAAAATTACCTCGAACCATCCCCCGCAAGGGTGACTAAATGTCGCCAAATCATTACCGGCCGCTACGCTCGCTCGCGTGACCCACACAGCCCGCCGAATCGGCCGAAGTCTCGCTCTCGTCCTGCCCGTCGTCCTGGTGCTCTCCGGGACCCTCGCGGTCACCCGTGTCCCGTGGTCCACGAGCGGACCCGAGTCACAGGTCCTGACCGCGTCCTCCGAGAAGGTGAACGTACGCGCCAAGTCCCGCGCCCCGCAGGACATCCTGCGCGACAAGCTCCTCCTCGACCTCCAGGAGAAGGACCCCGGCGTCGCGCTCACCCACCTCCAGCGCGAGGTCGAGCGGCGCCCCTCGCTCGCCCAGCACTGCATGTCGATCGCCCGCTCGCTCGGCCGCGCCGCGGTGGACCATTACGGTCCGACGCGCGCGCAGTCGTTCTCGCGCCCCGTCTGCGACACCTCCTTCGCCTCCGGCGTGGCCCGGCAGACCGGCTGAGCGGCGGCCGGGCCGACCGAGCAGCCGAGCAGCCGGGAGGCTGACCAGAACCGGGCACCGGCGGGCCGCCGACGTCCCGCCGCATATCGTGCCCCGTATGACTACGTCTCCGACGCAGGCCGTGATCCTGGCAGGCGGCCAGGGTTCGCGGCTGCGCCCCTACACCGACGACCGCCCCAAGCCGATGATCGAGATCCCGGGCACCGGGACCCCGATCATCGGCCATCAGCTCTCCTGGCTGGCAGCCGAGGGCGTGAGTGACGTGGTCGTCTCCTGCGGCCATCTCGCCGGCGTCCTCCAGGAGTGGCTGGACTCCGCCGAACTCCCGCTGCGCGTCACCACCGTGGTGGAGAAGGAGCCGCTGGGCCGCGGCGGCGGCCTCAAGTACGCCGCCGCGCACCTCCCGCACCCCGATCGCCCCTGGTACGCGACCAACGGCGACATCTGGACGCGCTTCTCGCTGCGCGACATGGCGGCCTTCCACACCGAGCGCGACGCCACCGCCACGCTCGCCCTCGCCCGCCCCCGGATCCCCTGGGGCGCCGTCGAGACGGACACCTTCGGGCACATCACCGACTTCATCGAGTCGCCGCCCTCGCCGTACCTCATCAACGCGGGCGTGTACGTCTTCTCCGCGGCCTTCACAGGGCTTCTCCCGGACCGGGGCGACCACGAGCGCACCACGTTCCCCCGGCTGGCGCGAGAGCGCCGTCTGGCGGGCTTCCCGCTGCCACAGGGGGCGTACTGGCGGGCCATCGACACCGCCAAGGACCTCACCGAGGCCGCCAAGGAGCTCGCGGCCGCGCGCGGTTGAGCCCTTCCGCACCCGCACGTCTTTCCGTACCCGCACGCCCTTCCGTACCCGTACGTACGGCGAAGGCGAAGGGCCCGGCGCACTTCCATTCGTCCCGTGCGCCGGGCCCTTCGCCGTACGTGCCGTGCGTGGCGGCCTAGCCGAGCAGGCCGCCGATCACCCTGCCGTCGTTGCCGCCGCTTCCGCCACTGCCGCTTCCGCCGCCATTCGTGGTGGAGCCGCCCGTGGTGCCCCCGCCGGTGGTGCCCCCGCCCGTGGTGGAGCCGCCGGTGGTGGAGCCGCCGGTGGTGGTTCCGCCGCTGCCCACGCCGCTGGACGACGGTCCGGCGCTGGTGGTGGGTGCCTGCGGCGGTGCGGGCTGCTGCGGGGGCGGCGGGGCCTGGCCCGCCGTGCTGCCCTGCGTCTGGCTCGGCTGGGCGCCCGTACCGGCCGCGCCGGCCGTGCTGGTCTCGCGGACCGCGTCCGGGGCCGTGGCTCCGGCCGAAGGAGCGGCGGAGCTGCTGGCGGAGGGGGTGGGCTTGCGGCTCTCCGGCGCCTGCGAGGAACGGGCCTTGCCGCTGCCGGTCTCCTGGGGGAGCGGGGCTCCCGGCAGGTAGTTGGTCGGGTCGTCGTTCGGGCCGGGCACGGTCACCAGTTCCGAGGAACGCACGGCCCCGCCCAGCATCGAGCCGACGAGCATCGTCAGGCCGACCACCAGGGAGGCGACGAGGGCGCCGCGCCGCAGTACGCGCCGCCGCAGCTCCCACAGTTCGGAACGCGGCCCGAGCTTGCGCCAGGCTTCGCCGGCGAGGCGGCCGTCGATGGAGTAGACGGGCGCGCCCGCGATGATCAGCGGGGACCAGGCGGCGAGGTAGATGATGTCGGGCGCGTCGTACGCCGGTACGGTCTTCCAGCTCACCGTCACGAGCAGCGCGGCGGAGAGCAGCGTCCCGAAGCAGGCGGCGACCCGCTGCCACAGCCCCAGCACCGTCAGCACGCCGACGACGACCTGGAGGAACGCGACGGTCAGGCCGGCGCCCACGGGGTGGGTGAGCGCGAAGTCGCGCAGTGGTTCGGCGAGGGTCCAGGGGTGCAGCGAGTTGAGCCACTTGACCATCGAGCCGCGCTCGCCGCCGTCGAAGTAGACGGGGTCGCAGAGCTTGCCCATGCCGGCGTAGATGGAGATGAAGCCGAGGAACACCCTCAGCGGCAGCAGCACCACACCGAGGTTCATCCGCCGCCCGGGGTAGTAGCCGTGCCGGACGGCGGCCGCCTCGGTGTTCCGGCCGCGTGCGCCGTCCTCGCCGTACGCCTCGTCCTCGCCGTCCTCGCCCGGGCCGCCGTACTCGTCGAACCGGTCGTCCGGGTAGGCGCCCCGGGTGTCCGGGCCGGGGTCGTCGTAGGCGCCGACGGCCGGTTTCGTCCTGGGCAGCATCTGCGTCATGGGCGACTCGGGGCTGCGCGGCCCGATGACGGTGGGGAGCGCCGCCGTGTCCTCCGCGTTGCCGTCCACGGCGATCCGGGGGATGACCTGCGTGGCGCCGCTGTCGAGGCGCTCGCCGCCGACCGAGGAGTTGCGTACGGCCTGGAGCAGTCCGGTGGCGCCGGGGTCCCCCGGCTCGGACTTGCCGCTCCAGACGACGGGTGCCCGGCGCCGCACCACGGCCTTGACGTTCCCGGCCGGGAACCGTCCCGTGTTCCCCAGGCCGGCGCCCACACCGCCCGCTCCCGCGTACGGCGGGACGGGCCGCCTGCTCGGGGCCGGGGCGAACTGCACGCGGAAAACGGCGTGGTTGGCGGTGACCTGCGCTGGGTCGCAGGGCACCTTGACCATGCTCAGGACGGGCTGATCGTCGGTCCCGGGTGTTCTGGTGTCCACACTCATCTAACCGAGTGACGGGCGTTTAGGACACTGCCTTGACGCTCTTGATCTGTCCGAGACCCGTCAAGCCACCCTTACCGGGCAAAACACCCGTTCTCACCCCAAGGAGGTCAGCGCCTGCGCTGCGCCGCCTCCCAGAGCACGATGCCCGCCGCCACACCGGCGTTCAGCGACTCGGCGCCGCCCGGCATCGGGATGCGCACGAGGTAGTCGCAGGTCTCGCCGACGAGGCGGCCGAGGCCCTTGCCCTCGCTGCCGATGACGATGACGACCGGGCCGCCCAGCTGCTCCAGGTCCTGGACCGTGTGCTCGCCGTCGGCCGCCAGGCCCACGACCGTGATCCCGGCCTTCTGGTAGCCCTCCAGGGCGCGCGTCAGGTTGGTGACGCGGGAGACCGGCGTACGGGCCGCCGTGCCGGCGGAGGACTTCCACGCACCGGCCGTCATGCCCGCCGCGCGGCGCTCCGGCACGACCACGCCGTGGCCGCCGAACGCGGAGACCGAGCGGACGATCGCGCCGAGGTTGCGCGGGTCGGTCACCCCGTCGAGGGCGACGATCAGCGGGTCCTCGTGCTTGTCGTACGCCGCCGCCGTGAGGTCGTCCGGGTGCGCGTACTCGTACGGCGGGACCTGGAGGACGAGGCCCTGGTGGTTCAGGCCGTTCGTCATCCGGTCGAGCTCCGGACGCGGGGCCTCCATCAGGTTGATGTTGCCGCGCTCGCCCGCGAGCTGGAGCGCCTCGCGCACCCGCTCGTCGTTGTCGATGTACTGCTGGACGTACAGCGTGGTCGCCGGGACGCCGTCGCGCAGCGCCTCGAAGACCGGGTTGCGGCCGACGACCATCTCGGACGTGCCCTTGACGCCGCCCCGGCGCGGAGCCGGGCGGCGGACCGCGGCCTGCTTGGCCTTGGCGGTGGCGATGCGGTTCTTCTTGTGCTTCTTGCGGGCCTCGGCGGGCGGCGTCGGGCCCCTGCCCTCGAGGCCCTTGCGCCGCTGGCCACCGCTGCCGACCGTAGCGCCCTTCTTGTTGGACGTGCGGCGGTTCCTGCGCTGGCTGTTCCCGGCCATGACCTGTTACCTGTTCCGTTGCTTCAGACGTGCGTACGTATAAGGGAAAGTGTGCCGCCCGGGGGGCCGGGCGGCACATCGCGCGTGCCGGTCAGCGCGGACCGAGGGTCCATCGCGGGCCCGACGGGCTGTCCTCGATGACGAGGCCGGACTGCTGGAGCTGGTCGCGGATCGCGTCGGCCGCGGCCCAGTCCTTGCGGTCGCGGGCCGACTGGCGCTGGTCCAGTACGAGGCGTACGAGCGTGTCGACGACGCCGTGGAGGTCCTCTCCGCGGTCCGTGCCGCCGCCCGTCCACTGCTCGCCGAGCGGGTCGAGGCCGAGGACGCCGAGCATCGCCCGCACCTCCGCCAGCCGCGCGACGGCCGCGTCCTTGTCGTCGGCGGCCAGCGCCGAGTTGCCCTGGCGCACCGTGGTGTGGATGATCGCGAGCGCCTGCGGGACGCCCAGGTCGTCGTCCATCGCCTCGGCGAAGGCGGGCGGGACCTCGGCCGCGGGCTCGACGTCGCCGCCGGCCTTCTCGACGACGCGCTGGACGAAGCCCTCGATGCGCGAGAAGGCGGACTCCGCCTCGCGCAGGGCCTCCTCGCTGTACTCGATGGTGGAGCGGTAGTGCGGCGTACCGAGGTAGTAGCGCAGGACGATCGGGCGCCACTGCTTGACCATCTCGGAGACGAGGACCGAGTTGCCCAGCGACTTCGACATCTTCTCGCCGGCCATGGTGACCCAGTGGTTGTGCACCCAGTACGTGGCGAAGTCGTCGCCGAACGCCTTGGCCTGGGCGATCTCGTTCTCGTGGTGCGGGAAGATCAGGTCGATGCCGCCGCCGTGGATGTCGAAGGCGGAGCCCAGGTACTTGTGGGCCATCGCGGAGCACTCCAGGTGCCAGCCGGGGCGCCCGCGTCCCCACGGGGTCTCCCAGCTCGGCTCGCCGGGCTTCGCGGCCTTCCACATGGCGAAGTCGCGCGGGTCGCGCTTGCCGGTCTCGCCCTCGCCGGACGGCTGGAGGAGGTTGTCCAGCTCCTGGTTGGAGAGCTCCAGGTAGCCGGGGTACGAGCGGACGTCGAAGTAGACGTTCCCGTCGGCCTCGTACGCGTGCCCGCGTTCGATGAGGCCGCGCATCATCTCGACCATCTCGGGGACGTGGCCGGTGGCGCGGGGCTCGTAGGTGGGCGGGAGGCAGCCGAGGGCGGCGTAGCCGTCGTTGAAGGCGCGCTCGTTCTCGTAGCCGATCGACCACCAGGGGCGGCCCTGTTCCGCCGACTTCTTGATGATCTTGTCGTCGATGTCCGTGACGTTGCGGACGAACGTCACGTCGTAGCCGCGGTAGGCGAACCAGCGGCGCATGATGTCGAAGTTGAGCCCCGACCTGATGTGCCCGATGTGCGGGGCGGCCTGCACGGTAGCGCCACACAGGTAGATCGAGACGCAGCCCGGCGTGAGCGGGGAGAAGTCGCGAGTCTGCCGGGCGCTGGTGTCGTACAGCCGAATAGTCACCACACCAGGGTAGTGGGCGGACGGCAGTGCCCAGCGACCCTTTCCGGTACTGGGGGGCCGCGGCGCGGAGGGCGCCGCCGCTGTGCTTCACCCGTACGGGCCGACAGGTGCCCCGCGGCGGGTCCGCCGCCCTGCCGCGGGCGCCCCGCGCCGCTCAGGCGGTGCGGACGACCAGTGCCGTGGCGATCGCCGCGAGGCCCTCGCCGCGGCCGGTGAAGCCGAGGCCGTCGGACGTGGCGGCCGACAGCGAGACCGGCGCGCCGGCCGCGGCCGAGAGCACCTTCTGCGCCTCGTCGCGCCGCTTGCCGATCTTCGGCCGTACGCCGACGACCTGGACGGCGACGTTGCCGATCTCGAAGCCCTCGGACCGTACGATCCGGGCGGCCTCGGTGAGCAGCGTGATGCCCGAGGCGCCGGACCACTCGGGGCGGCCCGTGCCGAAGTGCGCGCCGAGGTCGCCGAGGCCGGCGGCGGAGAAGAGGGCGTTGCAGGCGGCGTGCGCGACGACGTCGGCGTCCGAGTGGCCGGCCAGGCCGGGGCCCTCGCCCTCCCAGAGCAGGCCGCCGCACCACAGCTCGCGGCCCTCCTCGAAGGCGTGGATGTCGGTTCCGATGCCGACCAGCGGCATCGGGGGGAGACCCGCGGAGATCTCAGAAGCCATCGTTTGCCCTCCTGCGGGCGAGTACCGCCTCGGCCAGGACGAGGTCCAGCGGCCGGGTCACCTTGAACGCCTCTTCGTGGCCGGGTACGACCACGACCTGCACGCCGAGCCGCTCGACCATCCCGGCGCAGTCCGTCGCGCCTTCGCCCTTCGCCGTGATCGTCTCGTGGGCGCGGACGAGGGTGGCGCGGTCGAAGCCCTGCGGGGTCTGCACGGCGCGCAGCCGCGCCCGCTCGGGCGTGGCGACGACCGGTTCGGGCTCGCCCTTCTCCCGGGGCTCGACCTCCTTGACGGTGTCGGCGAGCGGCATCGCGGGCACCACGGCGGCCGCTCCGTCCCGTACGGCCTCGACGACCGCGTCGACGGTGTCGACGGGCACGAGCGGGCGGGCCGCGTCGTGCACGAGGACGGCGGTGATGTCGTCGGGCAGGGCGTCGAGTCCGAGCCGCACCGATTCCTGGCGCGTCTCACCGCCCGGTACGACGAGGAAGTCCGTCCGCTCGGGCAGCGCGTGCTCGGCGAGGAGGTTCTTGACCTCGGCGGCGCCGTCCGGCGGGGCCACCACGACGACGAGCGCGACGGCTCTGGAGTTGGCCATGGCCCGTACCGCGTGGATCAGCATGGGGGTGCCGCTCAGCGCGCGGAGTGCCTTGGGCGCGCCGGGGCCGAGCCGCACGCCGCGGCCGGCGGCGGGGATCACGGCGGCGGTGCGCGGAGTGGACGTGGGGCGCGATTCGTCTGTCATCGGTAGCTCCGGGGCCGACAGCTTCGGGAACGGGTTCGGGTCCGCCAGGTTTGTGTCGGCGGCCTACGTGGGTATGGCCACAGCGTGCCGGGCGCGACGCCTTGACCGGCCCCTTCCGTGAGGACTGGTCGAGCCGGTCGCCCGGACCGGCATGCCGGAGCACCGGGGGACGGTTCGGTTCGGGGATGCACGGGAACGAGACATGCCGCAGCGCCCGGCGACAAGGGCTGGACGGCCTTGTCAGCGGGCACCACGGCATCGTTGCTGGGTATCAGGGAAGGAGCCCCTGCGACCCGGGATCAGGACGCGAGGACCTCGTCGAGCAGAGCCTCGGCCTTGTCTTCATTCGTGTTCTCCGCGAGCGCGAGCTCACTCACCAGGATCTGGCGCGCCTTGGCGAGCATGCGCTTCTCACCTGCGGAGAGACCGCGCTCACGCTCACGGCGCCACAGGTCGCGCACTACCTCAGCGACCTTGATGACATCACCGGAGGCGAGCTTCTCGAGATTTGCCTTGTAGCGCCGGGACCAGTTCGTCGGCTCTTCTGCATACGGTGCGCGGAGCACCTCGAAGACCCGGTCGAGCCCTTCCTGACCGACTACGTCGCGTACACCGACGAACTCCGCATTGTCCGCAGGCACACGAACAGTCAAGTCACCCTGGGCGACCTTGAGCACCAAGTAGGTCTTGTCCACGCCTTTGATCTGGCGAGTTTCGATAGCCTCGATCAGCGCGGCCCCGTGATGGGGATAGACCACGGTGTCGCCAACCTTGAACGTCATGTGACAGGTACCCCTTCCGTGGCTATCCAGAGTAACACGGAAACGGCTTCTTCTGAATGGCGTTTCCGCAGGTCAGGGCATATCTCGGGGCTTGACAACAACGACAGGAACGTGCTGCGCGGGCCTTCCGGAAGCGGGTATTCGCAGGTCGGAGCGGCTGTGCGGGCGGAGAGAAACGCGTACGTTACACACATCACGGGCCTCCTCGAAGAGGCCGAACGTCCCGTTTTGCCGGGTTCCAAGCGGTGAAGTCGGCGTACTCCGTTCGGTGACCGGTCACTCGTTCGGCCCGAATCCGGAATTGATCACGTGCGGCTGTGATCAATTCCGGGGCCTCCATACATTCCTTACGGATAATCCGCGCCCGGGACGCGCTCTCGCCCCTCCCCGGATATGTGAGCGGCGTACGAAACAGGCCGCCGGGCAGGCGCGGGCCGGTACGGGCGGGCAGGGTGGGGCGGGTCGGGTGCGAGGGCCGGTCGACGGCTCGGTAACCTAAGCGCGCCGACACACCCTTAGGGCGGCTTTACGCCGCTCGCACCTGATGGGTCCGCCCGTACGTCCGTCCCTCTGACAGGAGATGCCGCCGCCGTGAGCCGCAGCCTTCGACGCGGTGCCCTCGCCGCCACCGCCATCGTGTTCTCGATCGCTTCGCTCGCCGCCTGCGGAGCGGGCAACGACGCGCAGTCGCTGCAGATCAGGCCGGACAACGCCGAGGCCGCCGTCGACGACATCAAGATCCAGAACGCGGCGGTCGTCACCCAGCCGGAGCCCGACGCCGAGGGCCCCGCGGTCGTCACCGCGACGCTGTTCAACAACGGCGCCCGGGCCGAGACGCTCGAATCGATCAAGCTGCCCGGCGCGAGCGGCGAGGTGAAGCTCAAGCCGGCCAAGGGCACGGGCCCGGTGTCCGTACCCGCCGGCGGGTCCCTCATCCTCGGCGGCGAGGGCAACGCCTCCGCCGTGATCGAGAACGGCCGCGAGGCCGCGGAGGACGGCGGCGTGCAGCCGGTGGTCTTCGAGTTCAGCGAGACCGGTGCGGTGGAGCTGCAGGCGCTGGTGTTCCCGGCGACGCACTACTTCAAGGACTTCGGCCCGAGCGAGCTCCCGAAGCCGCCGGTCACCACCGCGAGCCCCACGGGCACGCCGACCGGCTCCCCGGACGAGGCGGCCGACGGCGCCGCGGGCGCCACGGCCTCGTCCACGCCGCCGCAGGACGGGCCCTCCGGGGAGGCCGCGGACGACGACGCCGAGGAGCACGGCGCGGAGCACTGACGCCCGTACAGCCGCGTCGGACAGCACTGCGGGTTGTCGTCGCGCAGCTCCGGCGGGAGCAGCGCCTGCGGCGTCGACTGGTAGGTGACCGGCCGCAGCCAGCGCTCC
>NZ_JBSFUB010000143.1:0-13681 GCF_053591575.1 Streptomyces altiplanensis
CCTTGAACCCGCACTGCGCGTCGGAGAAGCGGGCGGCGAGGGAGGAACGGAGGATCAGGTTGTACGTACGCGAGACGAACTCAGCGGGCTGGATCTTCCAGCCCGCCCGGCGTCCGAGGACCTGGGTCCGGGGCACGACCCCGGTCCCGGTCCCTGGAGGACTCAGCCCCGCGCCCCGTCCACCGGCACCCCCATCACCTCGCGCGCGTGCCGGTTCGGCACCATGCCCAGGCGCCACGCCTGCCAGCCCTCCGCCAGGTCCACGCCCCGCTCCAGCACCAGCCCGTACGCCTCCGCGCAGTCCTCCAGCTTGCCGTCGCGCGACGGATGCCCCGCCCGGACCAGCTGGGAGAGCTCCTCCTGGGCCACCGCCGTGCCGACCTCCGAGCCGCCCGGCGATCCGAACGGCAGCAGCGTGCAGCGCAGGAAGCGCGCCCAGTCCGCACCGCGATGGTCGGCGTACGACACGAAGAGGCGGATCGCCTCGTCGCACAGCTCCAGCGCCTGGACGGGCCGGTTGTTGCCCGCGTCCACGATGGCCAGCTCCAGACACGTCCACGCCTCGCCGTGGGGGACACCGATGCGGTGGAAGTCCGCGCGGGCGTCGGCCAGGAGCTGACGGGCGAAGCCGGAGTTGCGGAGGTTGCCGGTCTGCGCGGCGCGCTGGTCACGGGTGACGCGCCCCGAGTGGTGGCGGGCGCAGGCCAGCCCGTACACGTCCCGCATCCGGGAGAACATGCCGCGCGCCCGCTCCAGCTCACGCACCGCCCGGTCGGCCTCCCCGAGCTCCTCCAGCGCCTGCCCCAGGTAGTACAGGGTCCACGCCTCACCGCGCGCGTCCTCCGCCTCGCGGTGACGGGACAGGGCCTGACCCAGCCGGTCGGCGGCCGGAGAGGGATCGCCGTCCACCAGGCGCGCACGGGCCAGCTGCGTCAGGGCCCACGCCTCGCCGCGGCCGTCGCGCGTACGCCCGTACAGATCCAGCGCCTCGCGCAGCCGCTCCTCCGCACGCGGTACGTCGCCCATCCGCAGGTACACCTGGCCGAGCTGGAAGTGCGCCCACGCCTGGCCGTGCAGGCTCTCGCTCTCGCGGTGCAGGACCAGGGAGGTGTCCAGATGGCCGACGGCCACGGCGAGGTTCGCCCGGTCGCGCTCCACCGCGGCCAGCGCGTGCAGCGTCCACGCGCGGTCGGCGGCCAGGCCGTCCGCCGCCTGGAGCGCGAGCGCCTCGCCCAGCTTCGCCACGGCCTCCGTCAGGTTGCCCTGGTGGTGGAAGGTGATGCCGAGCGAACACAGGGCGCGGGCGGCGCCCGCCTCGTGCCGGGCCTCGAAGTACAGGTCGACGACGGAGGACAGCGTCGTACGGGCCTTGTCGAGCTCCCCCAGCTGGCGGGCCGCGATGCCCGTGCGCCACTGCACGGAGCGGACCAGCAGCCCCTGGTCGACGGCCTGCGTCAGCTCGCTGATCTCCCCCAGGCGGTAGAGGTCGCCGCGCAGCAGGCAGTAGTCGCACAGCGCGCCCAGCAGGTTGAGCACGGCCTGCTGGTCGACGCCCTCCGCGTGGCGCAGGGCCGCCGTGATGAAGCTCGACTCGTCGTCCAGCCAGCGCAGGGCGGCGTCGAGGGAGGTGAAGCCGTGGGCGCCGAAGTGGTCCGCCCGGGTCGAGGTCTTGCCGTCGACCAGCCGGATCACCGAGTCGGCCAGCTCGCCGTAGTCGCGGATCAGCCGCTCCTGCGCCGCCGCCCGGTCCGCCGGCTCCTCCTCGTCGGCCAGCCGCTCCTGCGCGAAGGCCCGCACGAGATCGTGCAGGCGGTAGCGGCTGCCCCGCACATGGTCGATGAGACCGGCCCGCGCCAGCGCCGACAGCAGCCGCTGCGCCTCGTGCTCGTCGGTGGCCAGCAGCGCCGCGGCCGCCGCCGCCCCCAGACTCGCCCGCCCGGCGAGCGCCAGCCGGCGCAGCAGGCGGCGGGCCGGCTCCGGCTGGTCGGTGTAGCGCAGCCACAGCGCGCGCTCCACCGGACCGACGGGCCCGTACGCGGACAGGTCCGCGGCCAGCGCACGCGGAGCACGCGGGCCCAGCGAGGAACCCGCGACGCGCAGCGCCAGCGGCAGCCCGCCGCACAGCTCGGCGATCCGGTCCGCCGCCTGGGCGTCGTACGGCCCCTCCTTCTCCTCCGCCACCTCCCGCAGCAGCTCCTCCGCGCCCGCACTGTCCAGCGCCTCCACCGGCAGCCGGTGCACCCACGCCGGGATGTCCGCGGGCAGATCGAGCGGCTCCCGGGCCGTCACCAGCACCAGGCTGTCCGAGCGCTCCGGCACCAGCGTGCGCACCTGCGCCGCGTCCGACGCGTCGTCGAGCACCACCGTCACCGGCAGCCCCGTCAGATGCTGGTGGTACAGGTCGGTCAGCCGGCGCAGCTGCTGCTCCTGCGACGCCCGCTCCCGGAAGAGCAGCTGCTCGCGCGGCGCCCCGAGCCGGTTCAGCAGATGCAGGAGCGCCTCACGCGTCGACAGCGGCGGCTCGCCCGCCGTGTCGCCGCGCAGATCCACCACGCACGCACCCCGGAACTGGTCCCTCAGGTGGTGCGCCGCCCGCACGGCCAGCGTCGTACGCCCCGAACCCGGCGCGCCGTGCAGGACCACGACCGTCGGCCGCGTCTCGGTGCTCGCCCGCGCCGCGTGCACCCACTGCGCGATCTGCGCCATCGCCGCCCGGCGCCCCGCGAACGGCCCGTCGGGCTCCGGCAGGTGCCCGAAGGACTGCTCCAGTACGGACCGCCTGCGCGCCGCCTGGCTGCGGTCGGCCCCGCGCAGCCGGCCGGCGGCGGCGGTGGTCTTCCGCGCCGGGGTGGTGCGGGTCGCGGCCAGCAGAACGTGCTGCTGGTCCAGGAACGGCCGTATCCCCCGTACCTCCAGCGCCGTCAGCCACTCCAACCGCAACTGTTCCGGCCCGCCGGGCTGCGCCATCGCACCGGCCCTCCGATGGGCGGCGGGCCAGTGCGCGGCGGTGACCTTGGCGACGGTGGCGGCGGCCCCGGCGACCGCGACGACGGCCCCGGCGCCGAGCGCGGTGCCCGTCTGCGTACCGAGCGAAAGGTCCGCGCCGAAGGCGGCGACGGCGGCAACTGCCGTGATCAGCGCCGGAGTCGAAAGATCCGTACTGCCGAACCGTTCCGCCAGCGACTGCCGCCCGGCCTGCGCCTCGTCCAGCGCCTTGACGTACGCGGCGTACTCCTCGCCCGCGCCGGCCGCCATCGAATCCAGCGCGGCCCGCCCGCGCACCAGCAGCGCCTGACCGTCGACGCGGCCGCCCGACCGCCGCGCCTGTTCCTCGACGGCCCGCACCAACAGCCGCTCGGCCTCGGCCCGGTGGCTCTCCCGCATGTGCGTCCCCCTCCGAGAGCAACGATTGCGCGTCAAGTGTCCTGCCCGGCGCGCGCCAGCGCGAGAGATCAGGGGGATCGGGCGGGGGTCATGCAGGATGGAGGTATGCCGAACCGACTGGCGCACGAGACGTCCCCCTACCTCCTCCAGCACGCAGACAACCCGGTCGACTGGTGGCCGTGGTCGCCCGAGGCCTTCGAGGAGGCGCGAAGGCGGGAAGTTCCGGTGCTGCTCAGCGTGGGGTACAGCAGTTGTCACTGGTGCCATGTCATGGCGCATGAATCCTTCGAGGACGAGCCGACCGCCGCCTACCTCAACGAGCACTTCGTCAACGTCAAGGTCGACCGCGAGGAACGGCCGGATGTGGACGCCGTGTACATGGAGGCCGTGCAGGCCGCCACCGGGCAGGGCGGGTGGCCCATGACCGTCTTCCTGACCGCCGACGCCGCGCCCTTCTACTTCGGTACGTACTTCCCGCCCGAGCCCCGTCACGGCATGCCCTCCTTCCGGCAGGTGCTGGAGGGCGTCAGTGCCGCCTGGACCGGTCGGCGGGGAGAGGTCGACGAGGTCGCCGGGAAGATCGTGCGGGACCTGAGCGGGCGCTCGCTCGCGTACGGGGCGCCCGAGCTGCCGGGGGAGGAGGAACTCGCGCAGGCGCTGCTCGCGCTGACGCGCGACTACGACGCCACGCACGCCGGATTCGGCGGGGCGCCGAAGTTCCCGCCGTCCATGGTGCTGGAGTTCCTGCTGCGGCATTACGCGCGTACCGGGTCCGAGGGGGCCCTCCAGATGGCCGCCGACACCTGTGAGGCGATGGCGCGCGGCGGAATGTACGACCAGCTCGCCGGCGGCTTCGCCCGCTATTCGGTCGACCGCGAATGGGTCGTGCCGCACTTCGAGAAGATGCTGTACGACAACGCGCTGCTGTGCCGGGTCTACGCCCATCTGTGGCGGGCCACCGGATCGGACCTGGCGCGGCGGGTGGCGCTGGAGACCGCGGACTTCCTGGTGAGTGAACTCCGTACGCAGGAAGGCGGATTCGCGTCCGCGCTGGATGCGGACAGCGACGACGGCACGGGCAGGCACGTCGAGGGCGCGTACTACGTATGGACGCCGGAGCAGTTGCGTGAGGTGCTCGGGGAGCAGGACGCGCAGTTCGCCGCGCGGCTCTTCGGGGTGACGGAGGAGGGGACGTTCGAGGAGGGGGCGTCCGTGCTCCGGCTTCCCGTGGGGGAGGAGGCGGCCGACGCGGCGCGGGCGGCCGATGTCCGGGCGCGGCTGCTCGCGGCGCGCGGGAAGCGGGAGCGGCCCGGACGGGACGACAAGATCGTGGCCGCGTGGAACGGGCTCGCGATCGCCGCGCTGGCCGAGACCGGGGCGTACTTCGACCGGCCGGACCTGGTCGAGCGGGCGACCGAGGCCGCCGATCTGCTGGTGCGGGTGCACATGGACGAGGGGGCCCGGCTGGCCCGTACGTCCAAGGACGGGCGCGTGGGTCCGAACGCCGGTGTGCTGGAGGACTACGCGGACGTGGCGGAGGGGTTCCTCGCGCTGGCGGCGGTGTCGGGCGAGGGGGTGTGGCTGGAGTTCTCCGGGTTCCTGCTGGACATCGTCCTCGACCAGTTCGCGGGGGAGGACGGGACGCTGTACGACACGGCTCACGACGCGGAGAAGCTGATCCGGCGCCCGCAGGACCCGACGGACAACGCGACGCCTTCCGGGTGGACGGCCGCGGCGGGCGCGCTGCTGGCGTACGCCGCGCACACGGGGTCCGAGGCGCACCGCAGCGCCGCGGAGCGGGCGCTCGGCGTCGTGAAGACGCTCGGGCCGCGTGCGCCGCGGTTCATCGGGTGGGGCCTCGCGGTGGCCGAGGCGGCGCTGGACGGGCCGCGCGAGGTGGCGGTGGTGGGCGCGGGCGACGACCCGCTGACGAAGGAGCTGCACCGGGTCGCGCTGCTGAGCGGGGCGCCGGGGGCGGTGGTGGCGGCGGGTGAAGTGGGCAGCGACGAGTTCCCGCTGCTGGCGGACCGGAGGCCCGGCGCGTATGTGTGCCGGCACTTCGTGTGCGATGCGCCGACCTCGGATCCGGGGGAGCTGCGGGAGCGGATGGGCGAGGCTTCCCGCTAGCCCGCCGCCGGTGCCCTGCCGCGCGGAGGTTTCCCCCCGCCCCTTCCCGCTGTGATTCCTGCTGTGACAGCGTGCGGTTCCGCCCCGGGCCCAGGTCCTCGGACGCCGGACGGGCCCGGAAGCGGCCGGGTTGAGCTCGCCCGAGCCGGGTTGAGCTTGCCCGAGCCGGGGTTTGCCCGGCTCGGGCTGCCGCGCTCCGAGAAGCCGGCGCAGTGGAATCCGGCCCGTCCGGTGGCCGGGGCATGCCCGGAGGGCGTCCGGGTTCCGGGGGCCGCTCCGTCCTGCGGGGTCCGGGGGCCGCTCCGGCCCGGGAAGGGGCGGGCGGGGGAAAGCCCCGCCCGCCCCGCCGCGCGTCAGCCGCCCGCAGGGTCCGGGAGCGGGGTCTCGGCCGGGAGCGGGACCGGGGCCCGGCGGGTCCGTGTCCGGCGGTAGAGCCAGCGGTCCACCAGCAGGAAGCGGCCCGCGAAGACCACCACCATGCTGATCGCCGTGGCGGGAACGGGCGCGAGGCCGCCCCAGGCGATGATCAGCGCCGCCAGCGGCAGGCGGGCGACGAGGTCGCCGTTGCCCACTGCCGCGAACGTGAGCAGCCGCACCGACCTGCGCCGGTGGCTCCGCCGCAGGCGGTAGAGCAGCGAGTCCACCAGGACGAAGTTCCAGAGGAGGCCCGCCTGGTTGGCGATGATCTCGGCCGGGGCGTAGTGCAGGCCGCCCGGCCCGTCGAGCAGCCACAGCAGCGCCAGGTTCGGTACGAACCCGGACAGGCCGATCAGGCCGAAGACCGCGACCCGCGCCCGCGGATCCGCGGTACGCAGTGTCACCAGGTGGCGCAGGAAGCGCAGGCCCTCCCGCACCGTCGACTTGGACTCGCCCGCGTGCCGCTCCCCGAAGGCGTACGGCACTTCGGCGATCCCGCGCGGGCGGCACCGTACCGCCAGTTCGAGGAGGATCTTGTAGCCGAGGGGCTGGAGGCCGTCCTCCCCGGTGGCGGCCCGGTCCACCGCCTCCCGGCGGATCGCGAAGAAGCCGCTCATCGGGTCCGTCAGACCGCGCAGCGCCTGCGGGAAGAGGGACTTGGTGAGGGCGGTCGACGCGCCGGACACCAGCATCCGGTAGCCGTCCGCGAGTCCGGCCCGGCTGCCGCCCGCCGCGTACCGGCTGGCGACGACCAGTTCCGCGCCGGCCGACGCGCCCCGTGCGACCAGCTCCGGCACGAGCTCCGGCGGGTGCTGGAGGTCGGCGTCGATGACGACGATCCAGGGGGCGGTGGAGCGGGCGATGCCCTCGACGACCGCCCCGCCGAGGCCGCCCGTCGCCACGGCCCGGTGGTGCAGGACGACGGGCAGCGGGCTGGACCGGGCGGCGTCCTCGACGACCTGGCAGGTGTGGTCCGTCGAGTCGTCGGCGAAGATCACCTCGGCGGTGAGGCCGGCCGTGGTGACGGCCGCACCGATCCTGCGCAGCAGCTCCCGGATGTTGCCGGCCTCGTTGAAGGTGGGCACGACGACGGACAGGTCGAACGGCTGGGCAGGGTCCTCCGTCACCGCGCCTCCCGCTGGGGTTCCAGGTGTGCGCCGATGTGCGAGGTCAGTTCCCAGTCCCTGCGTCCGGTGTACTCGCGCCAGACGGCGCGTACCGCGGCCGCGGCGAGTACGACGGCGTACACCGGGCCGCCGACCGTCAGTTTCACGTACTGCCACGGGCCGATCCGGAAGCCGTACTCGCGCCCGAAGTCGTGCAGCGCGACGGCCTCGAAGACCGCCATCGCGGCCATCGGGACCATCGGCAGCCACGCGACGAGCGCGACGGGCAGGGGCACGCCGCCGAGCCAGGCCAGCAGCAGGCCCAGCGGGATCATGACGCCGGTGGCGGCCTGGAGGAAGGGCGTGGAGAGGGTGTAGCGGGCGAGGAGGCGCTGGCGCCGGCCCGGGAGGCGCCGCCATTCGCCCTTCCTGAGGACTTGCAGGAAGCCCTGGTTCCAGCGGGTGCGCTGTTTGTAGAGCGCGAAGAGCGTGTCGGGTGTCTCCTCGCGGGTGACGAGCGCGGCGTGGTACGCGACGACGACCCTGGCGCCGCGCGAGGACAGCCGTACGCCCAGGTCGCAGTCCTCGGCGAGGCAGTCGCCGTCCCAGCCGCCGGTCTCGCGCAGCAGCGCGGCCCGGACGAAGACGGTGTTGCCGCCGAGCGGGATGAAGCCCTTGCGGGCGTGCAGGTGCAGCCGGCTGCGGAACCAGAAGAAGTACTCCAGGCAGTTGCGCAGGCTGTACCAGCTGGTGTCGAAGTTGACGAGCTGTACGCCGCCCTGCACCACGTCCGCGTCGTCGCGGCGGAAGGCGAAGTCGACGTGGCTGAGCAGCTCGGGGTGGACGATGTCCTCCGCGTCGAAGACGCCGACGACCTCGCCCCTGGCGTACGGCAGCGCGGTGTTGAGGGCGCGTGGTTTGTTCTTGGTCTCGTGGTGGTCCACGACGGTCCGGACCATGTGCGGGTGCTCGGCGGCGAGCTGGTGCGCGATGGCCGCGGTGCCGGGGTCGTCGTGGCCGACGATCAGCACGATCTCGAAGCCGGGGTGGTCGATCTTCAGCATCTGTTCGACGGTGTGCCGCAGCACGGCCTCCTCGTGCCGGGCCGGGACGAGCAGCGAGAAGGACACTCCGTGGTGCCCGTCGGGTTCGGCGAAGGCCGTGGATTCCAGTGTCTCCGGCGTACGCCAGGCGTGGACCATCCACCAGAGTGTGACGCCGGCGGTGGCCATGAGTACGAACGAGTCCAGCAAAAGGACGGCGGAGACCATGAATTCCCCCCTAGGACTTCCTCAGGTCTTCCTCGGTGTTCTGTTTTCTCTCCCCGGCCGGGAAGCTAGCAGGTCATTGTTTTGGACGGCAACGACGCATGGGGGGCGCGGCGCCACCACAACCGGAATTTAAGATTCTTCTTATGTGGCGTGCCCGGTGTGTGCCATGCTGCTGCGGCATGCCCGGGTCCGGGGGGTCGGATCCTGGGGAGCCGCAGGCCAGGGGGGCCTTCGGGGGCGGGGGGATCTGCATGAGCAATGCTGTGCTGCGTGCCAATACCCAGGACAGTCCGGTATTACGAACTCGTCACGCCACGCCCGCATCCGGGGAAACTCCGCAGCCGCCGGGCAGTGCCGCATTTCTCAGGGATTTCCTCTGGGTGGCCCCGCTGCTGATTGTGGTCGTTTCCGTACGTGCGTGGAACATCGGCAATTTCCCTTTCCCCAATGACGACGAGGGCACTTATCTGGCCCAGGCCTGGGCCGTGCGCAACGGCGACCTCGCCCACTACACCTACTGGTACGACCACCCGCCGTTCGGCTGGATCCAGCTCGCGGGCCTCTCCTGGCTGCCCGCCTGGCTCTTCCCCGACCTGCCGACGTTCGTGCAGGGCCGGATCGCCATGCTGCCCGTCGTCGCCGCCGGCGCCGTCCTCGTCTTCACCGTCGGCCGCCGCATCGGCCTCGGCCGCCCCGCCGCCGCGTTCGCCGTGCTGCTGTACGGGCTGTCGCCGCTCGCCGTGGCCCTGCACCGGCAGATCTACCTCGACAACTTCGCCGTGGTCTGGGCGCTGGCCGCCTTCGCGCTCGCGCTCTCCCCGCGCCGTCATCTGTGGCACCACATCGCCGCCGGCAGCGCCTTCGCCCTCGCGGTCCTCTCCAAGGAGACGATCGCGGTCCTGCTGCCCGTCGTCCTGGTGACGCTCTGGCAGGGCAGCCACCCCAGGACCCGGAAGTTCTCCTTCGCGGGCTTCGGTTCCGGCCTGGTCCTCACCGTCCTGTTCTATCCGCTGTACGCGACGCTCAAGGGTGAGCTGGTGCCGGGCGCCGGCCACGTCTCGCTCCTCGGCACCCTCAGGTTCCAGCTCGGCGGGCGCGAGGGCAGCGGTTCCGTCTTCGAGGCCGGCACCGACGCCAACACCCTGGTCCTGGACTGGTTCTCACGCGACCCGTACCTGCCGGCCGCCGGCTGCGCGGCGGCCGTGGCCGCCCTCGCCGTACGCCGCCTGCGGCCCGTCGCCCTCGCCGTCCTGGCGCTGGCCCTGGTCGCGCTGCGCCCCGGCGGCTACCTGCCGCAGATGTACGTCGCCCAGCTGCTGCCCTTCCTCGCGCTCACCGTGACCGGGCTCGGGTGCGCCGTGATCGCCTTGGTCCCGGCCCGCCACTTCGCCCTGCGCCCGGCCGCGGCCGTCGCCGCCCTGGCGGTCACCGCCGTCTTCGTGGGCCCGCACTGGTACCGCGAGGACCGCGCCACCGTGCTCGGCGACGACAACGGCGTCTACCACGCGGCCTCCCGCTGGCTGCGCGAGGCGCCGGTCGCCGACCGCGGACGTACCCGCGTCGTCACCGACGGCGTGCTGTGGCTGGACGCCGTCGAGGCCGGATACCGGCCGGGCACCGGTGCCATCTGGCACTACAAGCTCGACCAGGACCCCGCCGTCGCGAAGACCCTGCCGCGCGGCTGGAGGGACATCGACTTCGTCGTGTCCACGCCCGCCCTGCGCGGCGAACAGAGCAATCTGCCCACGCTGCGCGACCTGTTCCGGCACAGCGAGCCGGTCGCGAGCTTCGGGGAGGGGGACGGCCGGATCGACATCCTCCAGGTCGTCGGCAAGGCCGGCCCGGCAGACACGCCCGAGAAGGGGGAGGGATGACCCCGTACAGGACCCCGTACAGGTCCCCGTCCAGAAGGAACACCGGCAGACGGTCCGGGCGCGGCACCGTGCGCCTGTTCCTCACCGCGCTCGCCCTGCTCGTGGCGGGGGCCGGGCTCGCGCCGCTCGACGCCCCGCCCGCCAGCGCGGCGCCCAACCTGATCTCCAACCCCGGCCTGGAAACGCTCGACGCGCAGGGCGGGTTCCCCGAGTGCTTCGAGAAGTCCGGCTGGGGCGACAACGACTTCACGTACACGGTGACGGACGACGCGCACGCCGGAGACCGCGCCCTGCGCATCGGCCTCACCCGCCGCACCGACGGCGACCGCAAGGCGATGATGCTGGAGAACGAGTGCGCGCCGAAGGTCACCGAGGGCCACCAGTACGACCTGTCCCTCTGGTACAAGTCGACGTCGCCCGACGTGGCGATGACGCTCTTCCGGCACGACACGACGGCGGGCTGGGTCTTCTGGGCCGACCTCAACACCCTGCCGCAGAGCGCGGAGTACGCCCGCACCGAGGTCCGCACCCCGGTCGTTCCCGCGAACACCGACCGGATCACCTGGGGCGCGGCCCTCTACGGCGTCGGCTCGCTCACCACCGACGACTACGCGATGGCCGACGCGACCGTCGTGCCCGAGCCGCCCGTCGACCCCTGCGAGGGCAAGGGGCCGGAGTGCAGGGGCGAGTGGACCGTGCAGACCGCGCCCTCGCCGGTGCGCGCCATCCACTCCGTACTGCTGCACACCGGGAAGGTGCTGCTGATCGCGGGCTCCGGCAACGACCGTGACGCCTTCGCCGCGGGCACCTTCAAGTCCTCCCTCCTCGACCCGGTGACCGGCAGGTACACGGACATCCCGACGCCCGAGGACTTCTTCTGCGCCGGACACGTCCAGCTGCCCGACGGGCGGGTGCTGGTGGTCGGCGGGAACAAGGACTACGCGTCGGCGGACGGCACGGTCGGCTACAAGGGGCTGCGGAGCAGTTACGTCTTCGACCCGAAGGTCAACAAGTACATCAAGGTCAATGACATGCTGGCGGGCCACTGGTACCCGTCGGCGACCGCGATGGGCAACGGCGACGTGATCTCGCTCGGGGGGCTGGGCGAGGACGCGGCCGGCACGGTCGTCAACGAGCACTTCAGTTACGCGCAGAACAAGTGGCTGCCGATGGGCGAGGCCAAGCAGGCCTGGTCGTTCTGGGGCCTGTACCCGGCGATGATCCTGCTCCAGGACGGCCGGCTCTTCTACAGCGGGAGCCACACCTTCGGCGTCGGCCTGCCCGGCACCGGGGCCTCGGTCTACGACTACGAGAAGGGCACGATCACCGACGTACCGGGGCTGCGGAAGAAGGACGAGCGCGATCAGTCGGCGTCGCTGCTGCTGCCTCCGGCGCAGGACCAGAAGGTGCTCACGGCCGGCGGCGGCAACCACACCGTGGCGCCCGACGCGCACCGCCTGGTCGACCTGATCGACCTGAAGGCCGATTCGCCCCGGTACGTCGCCGGGCCCGACCTGCCGCAGGGCAGGTACAAGGACGGCACCTTCCAGAAGGGGGACGAGGGCAAGGTCTACCTGTCGGCGGTGATCCTCCCCGACGGCAAGGTCCTGGAGACGGGCGGCGCGCTGCACACGTACCGCGAGGACCCGGTCTTCGAGGCGTCGATGTACGACCCGGCGACCAACACGTTCGAACCGGGGCTCGCCGCCGACCCGGTGCCGCGCACGTACCACTCCTCCTCCACGCTGCTGCCCGACGGCCGGGTGCTGAGCGTCGGTGACAACCCGGGCGACGGCTCCTTCGACCAGCGGGTCTCGTTCTACAAGCCGCCGTACTTCTTCAAGGGCGCCCGCCCGAAGATCACTTCGGTGGCCTCGCAGAACTGGGCGTACGGCTCGGCGCAGCGCATCACGGTCGACAAGCCGGTGGTCAAGGCGTCCCTGGTCCGCCCGGCTGCCGTCACCCACTCGTCCGACCCGAACCAGCGCCTGGTCGACCTCCCGATGACGGTCGACGGGAACACCATCGACCTCTCCCTCACCAGCAACCCCAACCTGGCACCGCCCGGCTGGTACATGCTGTCGGTCGTCGACGCCAAGGGCGTGCCCTCGGTGTCGAAGTGGGTGCGGATCGGTCCGCAGGGGCAGGTCGCGGCGGAGCGCGTGCAGCGTTACGCCGACGAGCTGGCGGCGGCGCCGAAGGCACCGGGGCACGCGGACCACGGGAAGCCGAAAGCCACGTCGGGCGTGAGGATGCCGGAGGGCTACGACGGCTGCGACCACGCGTACGGCGAGGTCAGCACGTGCGTGCCGTGGACGTTCCCGGAGACGGTGCCCGCGGCCGGCCGGTGCGCGTGGCTGAAGTCCAAGGGGTACGGCGTGCTGGACGTGCGGCGCGACCGGCACGGCCTGGACCGGAACAAGGACGGCAGGGCCTGCGGGAAGGGGGACTTCCGCACCCGGTGACCCGGCACACCCCGGCGGCCCGGGTCTCAGGCGGCCCGGGCCGCCGGTCCCGCCGGTCCGTCCGCGGTCACAGCCGGAAGCCGTTGCCGAGGGTGTCCAGCGTGCGGTCGACGAGGCCGGCCAGGTCGTCCTGCCGGCCGTGCTCGGCCCAGTACACGGTCGTCTCCATCAGGGCGGCGACGAATCCCATCGAGAAGACCCGCACTTCGAGTTCGTCCGCGCGCCGCCCCGTCCGCTCGGCCACGACCGCGCACAGCATGCGCCCGGTCGCGGACATGCTGTGCATCATCCGGGCGCGTACGGCGGGCACCTCGGTCAGCAGCTTCGTACGCAGCAGCATCTCCTCGGGCTCGTGGTCGAGCGAGTGCCGCAGGGCCTGGGTCACCACGGTCCGCAGGGACTCGACGAGCGGCTCGCCGGGCGGACGGGCGCGCAGGGCCGCTTCCATGAGCGGGTCGTACTCGTCGGTGATGACGATGTCTTCCTTGGCCGGGAAGTAACGGAAGACGGTCGAGGGGGAGACCTCGGCGGCCTCGGCGATCTGCTCGACGGTGGTGGCCTCGTACCCCTGCTCGGCGATCAGCCGGTAGGTCGCGGTACGGATCGCGGTCCGCGTCTTGAGCTTCTTGCGCTCGCGCAGACCCGGGCGGGGCGGGGCGGCGTCGGCGAAGGGGTGGGGGGTGTCGGCGGCCATGCCCGCCATTGTCGGGCATCGGCCCAGGAGCCGCCCCGGCTGTCGGTGGCGCATGTCACGATGTGTGTGGGGAAGGTGTACGGCCTGTGAATTCGGTCGGATGTGCGGAAGGGGGCAGCCGGGGTGCGGGGGATCGTCAACGCGTCGGCCGTGGTCGTGGCCGCGCTGTGCCTCGTGGGTTTCCTGCTGGGCGGCGGGGCCGCGGTGCTCGGGGTGGTGCTGGCGGCGGTCGCGGTCGTGGCATGGCGGGTTGTCGCGGGAGTGGTGGAGCGGCAGAACCGTGCCGTGCGCGAACTCAACGGAACACGTGCGGCGTGAGCACCGCCATGACGACGGTCGTCAC
>NZ_JBSFUB010000144.1:0-13618 GCF_053591575.1 Streptomyces altiplanensis
CCGCGCGCCAGAGGTACTTCCGCTCGCCGTTGACCGTAAGAAAGACCTCGTCCAGGTGCCACTTGCCGCCCGGCCTCGCACGCCGGCGGCGCAGCGCGTTGGTGTAGGACTGCCCGAACTTCGGACACCACCGGCGGATCGTCTCGTGGGACACGATGACGCCGCGCTGCAGCATCAGCTCCGCCACCTGACGGAAATGACAACGGGAAGCGGAAGTACAGCCACACGCAGTGGGAGATCACCTCCACCGGGTACCGGTGCCCCTTTGTGCGACGGCGGCATACTACCCACGGACAACCCCCTCCACCATGATCAACCCACCCCGCCAGCCAACGTGACAATGCCCTCTACTGGACACACCCCTCTTCCATTCTGGTGAGTGTCACCGTGTCGATGAGGGTGTTCTCGCCGTCGGTGTCGACCCACGCCTGGATGATCTGCGGGGATCCGTCCGGCATGAGGGTAGTCACGAAGCAGAGGGCCGGTGTGTGTAGGGCGTCGAGCAGGTCATTCGGCAGGATCATTGGTGGTGGCTTTCTTTTCACGCGGTGCCGCGGGGACGCCGAAAAGGCGATCGATGAGTTCTTCCTCCGGTTGCCGGGCGGGCAGTTCGGCGTGCTGGAGCCCGGCAAGTGCCACGGCCAGAGCGCGTCGCCACAGATTCGGGTCGATCTGCCGGGCGGCATCCATCACCGCACCGACCATGAGGTGGACTGCCACCAAGTCGGCCGGCGCAACCCCGGCCGGTAGCTGACCGGCGCGGATCGCCCGCTGGAGCAGATCTGCCACGAGTGGTGTGATCTGAGCGCGCCCTCGGATCACAAGTTCGCACGACTGGTAGCCGCCGCGCAGCAGCTGGCCAAGGCCACGGTTGCCCGCCTCAAGCTCGAACTGTCGCTCCATGAACCAAGTGAGGCCGGCCCAGGGATCGTCGAACCGACGCGCCTCCCGAGCGAGCTCGACCACGGCGTCGATATGTTCGGCGAACAAGATGTCCACGAGTTCCTGCCGGTCGGGAAACCGACGGTAGACGGTACCCATGCCGGTCCCGGCTGCGGTAGCGATCTCCTCGTACGTCACCTCCAGCCCGTTGCGAGCCATCAAGGCGTGTGCTGTCTCCAGCAGGAGCTGCCGGTTGCGCTCCGCGTCGCGGCGCAGAGGGGGGCGTGCCATGCGTGCACCATAACAAGTGGAAACTTGCCTATCAAGTTGAATAAAAATTCCACTTTTGTGGTTACGGTGGTCTCCCGCCCCCCGTCCAGGGAGATATCGCATGTCACCTCAGCCCATGACCGTCGAGCCGTTCCACGTGGCGGTTGCCGACCAGGAGCTCGACCGTCTCGCCCGCCGACTCGCCGATACGCGCTGGCCGGACCAGGAAACCGACTCCGACCAGGGCCCGCGGCTGGAGCAGATCCGGGCGCTGTGTGAGCACTGGGCCACCGACTACGACTGGCGGCGCTGTGAGAGGGAGATCAATGCCCTTGGGTCGTTCCGAACTGTCCTCGGCGGTGTCGGCGTGCACTTCCTGCACGTACGTTCGCCCCAACCGACGGCTCTTCCGCTCCTGCTCTGCCATGGATGGCCCGGTTCGATCCTCGAATTCCGGCACTTGATCGGGCCGCTGACCGACCCCGTCGCACACGGCGGCCGGGCCGAGGACGCCTTCCATGTCATCGTTCCCTCGATGCCTGGCTTCGGATTCTCCGAAAAGCCCACGGCGACCGGCTGGGGAGTTCCCCGGATCGCCGACGCCTGGATCGAACTCATGGACCGCCTCGGCTACAGCAAGTGGGTTGCGCAAGGAGGCGACTGGGGATCGGCCGTTGTAGAAGCGATCAGCCGCAAGACGCCCGAGGGGTTCCTCGGCATGCATGTCAACTTGCCAATGGTGTTCCCCACTGCCCAGGAGATCAGCGAGGCGACACCGGACGAGGAGCGCATGCTGGCCAAGGCGCAGAACTACCAGACGTGGCTGGACGGCTATTTCAAGGAACAGTCCACCAGGCCGCAGACCATCGGATACTCTCTCGCTGACTCGCCTTCCGGGCTGGCCGCGTGGATCTATACGCTCTTCCAGGACGTCACCGACAGCGACGCCAATCCCGAATCGGTTGTCGACCGTGACGAGATCCTGGACGACATCATGATGTATTGGCTGCCCAACGCCGGAGCCTCCTCAGCACGCCTGTACTGGGAAGCGCGGCGAGAGCTGCCCACCCCATCCGGACCGAATCCCGTGCCGGTCGGATTCAGCATCTTTCCGGGTGAGGCCATCCAGGCTTCGCGAAGGTGGCTTGAACGGCGGTACACCAACGTCCTGCACTACCGCCAACTCGACCACGGCGGGCACTTCGCGGCTCTCGAACAGCCCTCCGCCCTGACCGAGGAGATCCGGACGACGTTCCGCTCACTGCGGTGAAATGAGCTGCCCGAACTAGACCTTGGCTAGGTCGGGCTGCCTGCCGCCACAAGACGGCGGGTGACATGCGGGACGAGCGCGGTGCGGTGGGCGGTGAGTAAGCGGAGGCAGACGGTGCTGTCAAGGGAGACGGTGTTGGCATCCTCACCGACACCGGCCTCCGACGCCAACCACCATGACGACATCAGAGGGTGTTACTGATCTTTTCGTAAGTTCAGTAAGCCCCGTTTCTAATGATGTGGTGTCGCCCGTTCGTGAGTGATGGGACGGTTCCACCCTCAGGTCATGTCGCGTGCATGATGAAGTCGTGGACATGGAACGGACGCCGTACGCGACCGACTCGTCCGACGAGCAGTGGTCGCTGATCGAGCCGTTGGTCACCGCGTGGAAGCAGGAGCGGGTGGCGCAGTCGGCAACGGGAGGCCCGGGCTCCTGCGACCTGCGGGAGGTTGTGAACGCGATCTTCCATCAGAACCGGACGGGCTGCCAGAGGGCATCTGATCTAGGTAGTTGGTAGTTAGGGATGGTTTTGTGACTGCTGGCGTTGGCGGTCGTCGGGTGGTGTGTGAGCGCTCGTCGTCCGCACCGCAGTGATGTCTCCGACGCCCGCTGAGCCTTGATCGAACCGGTCTTCACTGCCTGGCGAGCCAGGCGAAACGGACCCGGCGCGGCGGCCCGGGTGCACGATCTTCGGGAGATCGTCAACGCGATCCTGTACGTCAACCGCACCGGCATCCCGTGGGAGTACCTGCCCCAGGAGCTCGGTTTCGGCTCGGGCATGACGTGCTGGCGGCGCCTGGCTGCGTGGAACGAGGCCGGCGTGTGGGACCGCCTTCATAGCGTGTTCCACGGGCGACGCGGCAGAAAGTGCGGCCCGCGTCGCGAGAGGCCGGGACATCTCTCTGCGTCGCCCTGTTCAGCCACCATTCAGGGCGAAATATCACCTGCCGGGACCCTCCGCCGCCCCTCCGGCAAGCACCGGTCAAACCGGGCAGCAAAACCACAGGCGGGGAATCCCAAACCCCTCGATGGTCATTCCATACGGACACCGGTCATCCAGAATTGGCCATCCGGCACAATTGCCGAGGTTACCGAGGAGACCTCACCCCTCTACTCCATCACACGCACACATGAACAGACGAAGTGAAGCCTTTTACCGCAGTCCAGCGACGCGAAACAACAGGCACACGAACGGCCGCCTTCCTCTGCCCCTTACCGCATCCTTACGCGCCGAGCGCGTTCTTTTGAATGCCACAGCAAGCAGGCGACTACAGACGCGCAAACGGTCCCACAAGGAGGCGATGCCGTTGAATGTCAAACTATTCCCGTAAAGGATACCGACGAAAGGCCGCACCCGGGGAAGAGACCGGCGTGCCGGGCAGAACGCAGAAACCCGCCGGGCCGTGGTGTCCTTTCCCACGGTCCGGCGGGTTCCTGCGGTGGCGATCCGCGGCGGACGGGGTCGTTGGCGGCCGGCTCTGCCCGCGGTGCTACTTGACGAAGTCCTCGACGACCTTCGGCGGCCAGGTACCGACGTTGAGGACGCCCATGGAGTAGGCGCGGGAGACCAGGGCAGCCCGGTTCGGCACCCGCAGCTTCCGGAGCAGACCGGTCACGTGGTACTCGACGCCCTGTCGGCTCAGGTAGAGCCTGGAAGCCAGCGGGATGGTGGATTGACCCGCGGCTATGCCCTCGAGGATGCGCGCGTCGATCTCGGAGAGGATCTTCTTGCGATGGGTCACGACGCCTGCGTCCTGCGAGTCGTCCGAGGAGCGCATGAGCACCAGGATCGCTGCCACATCGGGGGTGTCCCCGCTCACGGCCGCGGCAGTGAGCGTTCCGGCGAAGGCGGAGTCCTCCGGTCCCACGGCCACCACGTGCGAGGCGAACCGCTGGCGCTTGCCCTCTACCAGTCGGGAGAACTGACGCATCAGCGGCTGCTGGACGCTGGGGTGCACCAGGTCCCGGAAGTTCCGGCCGCAGACGTCGGCCGAGGAGTCGCCGAACCGCCGGAAGAACTCCTCGTTCGCCTGCTGGACGGTCAACATCGGGTCGAGCGAGGCCATGCACAGCCCCGACTGGTCGAACCGCTGGGCGTGCGCGTATCCGTTCTGGCCGGATTCGAGTTCACTTATGATGCTCTGCGCCGAATCTGTGGGTACAGCAATCGCCATGAGGCCGCCATCCTTTCAGGTCCCCCGATTCACTGAGAATATTAAGCATTTTCGCGCGAGTGGGATAAGACCGCCGGTCGAGCCTCATGCACCCTCATCGACGATTATCCATTACTGAATGGAGAGTAGGTAGTGGCATGGTTACACGTCAACAAGACCCTTGTTCACACGGCTAAAGCTGTGGTCCGAACCATGGATGGTTCGGTCCTCCGCGAACGCGCCGGCACGGGAAGTGCCCGAGGTGCCGATCGGGGCGGATTGACGGCTTCCACTCAATTCCGTCCGACTTGAGGTTCCCTTGAGGTTAGCAGCGATGCGGCGGGCGTGATCGATCGAAACAGTTACCGCGACGTTCTGTAGCACGCCGTTAACAGTTAAGGGTCGAAGCCTACGTGGGAAGGGCGTCCGCCAGCTCATGGCGGCCCGAGATGCCGAGCTTCCGATAGGAATTCGTCAGATGTTTCTCAACGGCCCGTAAACTCACTCCAAATTCATCCGCAATTTCCTGGTTGGTAAACCCGCGGTTCACCAGCGTGATCACCTTGCGCTCGCTGCGGGTGAGGATCACCGTCCTCGGCTCCGCGGGCGCGCCCAGGCCGTGCTCGGCCCGCTCGACCAGCCATGGCGCGCCGCAGGCCGCCGCGAGGGTGCCGGCCTCGCGCAGCACGGCCTCCGCCTCGGCGCCGCTGCCCAGTTGCCGGCCCAACAGCACCAGGGTCCTGGCGAGTTCCAGCTCGAAGGACGAATCGCGCAGTACGGTGACCGCTTCACGCAGCAGGGGAACGCCTTGTGCGCCCTGGAGCCAGCCCTTCAGCCGCAGAGCGCGCCCCAGCGCCGCGGGCGCTCCCCACGCCCTGGCCCAGACGAGCTCCTCATCGGCGAGCCGCAGGGCGGAAGAGGAGTCACCGAGGCGCTGGTAGAGACCGATGGCCTGCGGACGCCACGGGAAGAGCGCCGAGTTCCGCCACCCCGATGCGCCCAGTTGCCGGCCGCACGTCAGCAGGCTCTCCAGGGCCTGCGCCCGAAGTCCCCGCTGGGCGTCCACCGACGCCTGCAGAATCCGCAGCGAGGCGGTCAGGGCCAGACCTGCCAGCCTGCGCCGCCCGGCCCTGGCCAGGACCTGCTCGCTGAGCGCCGGGTCCCGCAGTTCGAGCACCACGGAGGACAGGATCATCGTGGACACCTCGCGCCAGTCCGCGTCGGCCATCGCCAGGGCGCGCTCGACGTACTCACGGGCAAGGGTGGGTTTGCTCTGGGAGACCAGGACGAACGCCCGCTCCGCGAAGAGGAGCACCGCGTCGGCGCCGGCCGTGTTCTGCCGCCGGTTCTGGTGTTCGGACGACAGCCAAGAGGACACGACGTCCACCGCCTCGGCGGCGAACAAGGTGACCACCACCAGGGGAAGCAGCGTGTGCGCGCGGCCCGGTACGGCCGGCTCGCGCTCCAGGATCCGGTCGGCCGCGCGGGCCGCGTCGGCCGCGGGCAGACGGCCGGTGAGCGTTCCGGAGAAGAGCAGCACGGCCAGCAGTTCACGTTCGGCCGCGGAATCCAGCGCGGGCTCGTCCCCCAGACCGCTCAGCCGCTCCATGGCCGAGGCCAGCTCGCCCGGGTTCTCGTGCCCGTAGTGCCGCAGCCTGGCCTCCAGGCGCAGTCCCAGCTCACGCGCGGGGCCGTCCCGTTCGGCGGCCGGGCCCAGCCCTTCCGAGGCACTGAGCAGCAGTTCGGAACAGGAGGAGTGCACCGCACCGAGCGGGGACGGCGGTATCCGCAGGACGGCGACGGCCCGGTCTTCCGGCGTCGTCAGCAGCGGTACGGCCTGCACGATGTGGCGCCGGCATGCCTCGTGGTCGAAGCGGCTCTCCGCGATGGCCAGTTCGACCAGCAGCCCGGCCCGGGTCTCGCCCTGGTCATGGTGGCTGAGCAGCACGCGGCGCAGATAGCAGGCGGCGCGCTCCGGCTCACCCTGCCGTATCGCGTATTCCGCCGCGGCCCGCAGCACCGTCGCCGCCCAGGGGCGGACAGTGCCGGTGACGGCCATCAGGTGGTCGGCGACCTGCTCCGCGGGGCGGCCGTTGGTGTACAGCAGGTCCGCGGCGGCGGCGTGCCTGCGCTCGCGTTCGGCCACTGACAGGGTGGATTCCACGGCGTCCTGTACGACGCGGTGGATGAAGCGGGGCTGGAATGCGTCGGCGAGCAGCCCCGTCTCGCGCAGCGCGCGCCGCGCAGCGCCGAACCCGGGCGCGTCCAGTCCGGCGAGCTTCCTGATGAGCGCGGGATCTCCGTGGCTGCCGAAGGCCGCGATCGCCACCGCCACGTCGCGTACCGCCCGTGGCCGGGTCCGCAGATGACTCGCCAGCCGTTCCCGGAGCCCCGCGGGCCGCAACGTCCGCACCCGGTCGGCGTGTTCGGCGGTCGGGGGGTGGCCCCGTGCCTCCATGTCCAGCAGAAGTGATGTCAGGAACAGTGGGTTGCCGCGGCTCACTTCATAACAGGCGCGTACGTACTCCTCGTGTCCGGCGGCATCGTACCGTTCTCGGATCATGGCCCGCGTCGCGTCGGGCGACAGCGGCGCGAGGCGCAGTGTCTCCGTGGCGGCGGAGGCGATCCGCGGTACCAGGACGTGACCGGTTCCCCCGTCGCCGTCCCGCAGCGTACAGACGAGCACCACCCGAAGTCCCCGCAGCCGTCCGGCCACGTCGGCGAGCCAGCGTAAGGAGGAGAGGTCCACCCACTGGAGGTCGTCGACGAGGATCAGCAGCGGGGCGTTCTCGCTGGCGTCGGCCAGCAGGGAGCGCAGGTCGTGCAGACATTCCTCGAACACGGCCTCGGACGGCGGGTGAACCGTCGGCGGGTCGACGGCGCCGAACATCAGCCGGCCCGCGCGGTCGGACCGCTGCGCCCACCGGTTGCGTTCGGTCTCCGTCGCGCCGGACAGCAGGCTGTCGAGCAGCTGTCGCACCACGCCGAAGACGAAGTCCCGCTCCATCGGCGCGGCGTTCGCCCGCAGTACGCGTACGTCCGCGGTGCAGACGGCACGGGGCAGTTCACGCAACAGTGCGGTTCTGCCGATGCCGAGTGGTCCCGACAGCAGGATCACGGAGGAGTCGCCCTCTCGGGCGGCACTCAACGCGGCCGCCAGTCGGCCCAGTTCCCTCTCCCGCTCAAGAAGCATCTCTCGGCCGATCTCTCATCTTCCCTACCGCGAGGCGCAGTTCCCGGCGCCCGGCGGTACGGAGCTTTCGGCGGGCAGCGCCCCGTCGCGGCCGCAGGGTGCGGCCGCCCTCGAAGAGCGGATCGGCGACCTCGCGGTTCCCGTGTCCTCGACCCGTGCGGACCGCGGTGTGCTGTCCGGCGGCCGGGAGCGCGCTCCCCCGCGGAGGCGCGGTGGCGTCCGTCGGCCGCGGGCAGGTCGGCGTCAGTGGCCGGAACCGAGACGTCCGCGCGGTGTGCGGGCAGCCTCCACGGACCTCTCTTGTCCGCTTAGGCAACGATGTCATGAGTCGACCGACCAGGCAGTCGGCCCGTCCACTCGCGGCCTCGCGAGGCTGGGCGCAGAGCGGACGCGGCCCGGCAGGGCGGACGTACTGGACGGTCATGAGAAGCAGGGCGTCTCGCGCACGGCATGGCCGCACACGCTGCCGGTCGGGCGCGTTCACGCCGTCCCGGCGGTTGTCCGGTCCGTATGCGGGCTCCAGGGATCGCACCGTCGGATACTCGTTTGTCCGGCCAGTCACACGTACCGCCCCGCCTGTTCGCTTCAGCGTCGCCAACGTGATTCGGATGTCCGGCCGGGGCGCTGCCCGTCGGGGATGTCCGGTGTGCGCAGAACGGAACCGAGTTCGGTCCGCCCGCTGACCCCCAGCTTGCGGTATACGCCAGTCAGATGAGTTTCGATGGTACGTACCGTGACGAACAGGGCCTCCGCGATCGCACGATTACTGGCCCCGGCCGCGGCGAGGCCCGCCACCCTGCGTTCCATACCGGTCAGCATGTCGAGGGGCGAGGCGCTCATCTTCCGCATCCTGCCGCCCGCGGTGACCAGTAACCTGCGGGCGGACCCGCCGAGCGCCAGTGCCCCGCAGCGCTGTGCGAGGTCGGTGGCGGTGCGCAGATGCTCTCGGGCGCCGCGCTGGTCGCCCGTCTTCAGCAGGGCGCGGCCGAGTATGAACTCGGCCTTGGCGTGCTCCACCCTGGCAGGCGAGTCCGCCAGGGCGGCGACCGCTTCGGTGAGGGTCTCGATGCCCGTACCACCGGGAGCGATCACCCCGCGGGCGAGCGCGGCGAGGCCGAGCGCGCGAGGGGTACCCCAGCGCTGGGCCAGCTCGGTGCCGTGCGCGACCATGTCCCTGGCTTCGTCCCCCCGGTTCATCACCGCGAGCAGGCAGGCCGCCTCGGACCACCAGGGTGCGAAGACCGGATTGCTGAACCGGGATTCCTCGAGGGACCGGCCGCACTCGAGATACAGACCGAGGGACGCCTCCCAGTCACCGAGCGCCCATCGGGCACGGGCCTGCGCCATGAGACTCAGGTGGTACTGAAGGACGTACCGCTCCAGGCCGGCGCGTTTGATGCCGCGGAACACCGCCTCGGCCTGTTCGGCCTCACCGCGCTCGACCAGCAGGGACGCAAAGGTGATCTGCGGCAGCGCGCTGCCGCTCCCCCACCGCTCCGCCCCGATGATCTCGACCGCGGTCTGCGCGTCGGCCAGCGCGTCCGGGAACGCGCCCGCGCCGTGCAGCACCAGAGCGCGGGTGGACAGGGCGAGTACGAAGGTCCAGACGGCGGCGTTGTCCTGGCTGCGCTCCAGCGTGCGGTCCAGCGCGCCCAGCGCCCCGGTGACCTCGTCGGCAAGGCTGAGGGCGAAGGAGGAGACCAGCGACGACCAGGTCTCCAGCTCGCCCCCGGGCGGAGTGAGCGCGCAACGGGCCTGTTCGACCGTCTGCTCCGCCGAGCGGCCGTCCATCGCGGACAGCACCGTCATCATCGCGAGCATCTGGCGCTGGGCAGGCGTGTCTCCGGGGGGCGCGGTCAGCAGCGCGGCCCGGTCCAGAGTCGCCGCGACCGTCGACTTCTCGTCCGCCCCGACGATCAGCAGAGTCGACTCGACGAGTGTGTGCAGCTCACGGTCGGACAGGTCCGACCGGGGCCCCAGTTCGGCCTCCAGCTCCGCCAGGACCGCCTCGAGGACCCGTACACCTTCGAGCGACCGCTGGACGGCCAGGCAGACCATGCCGTACCGCACGGCGGCCATGGCCCTGGTCCGTACGTCGGCGGCCCGTCCCAGCGCCTCTTCCAGCACCAGGATGGCGTCCGCCGGATTGGTCTCCGCGAGCGACGCCGCCATCTGGATGCGCAGCGGCACACTGTCCGGTTCCGCCTCCAGCGCCCGGCGCAGATAGCGCACCGCGGACTCGGGAGCGCCACGCCCCTCCGCCTGGGTGGCAGCCTCACGCAGCACCGCCGGCATCCAGGGTTGCGTCACGGCGGGAAGCAGCATCAGCCGGCCCGCCACTTCCTCGGCGGGCCGGCCCACGTCGCTTAAGAGCAGGGCGGCTCTGGTGCGCAGCGCGGCCAGCGCCTCGGTGCCGAGGGGTTCGAGCGCGGCCGAGCGGACCACGTCGTGCACCAGGTCCGCGCGGTCCGCGGCCAGCACCTCGGCGCGCCGCAGCGCGACGACGCCTTCCGCGACGAGCGCGGGGGGCACCTCAGCGAGCATGCCGACCAGTTCGGGGGTCTCCTCGCCCAGGACCGCGATCGCCCTGGCCACCTCACGCACCCACAGGGGCTGGCTGTCCAGCAGCGCGATCACGGAGGACGCGATCACGGAGCCGCCCACCTCGGCGACCCTGCGCACGCCTTCCCTGTCCGGTTGCACGCCCTCGGCGCGCAGCTCGCCCAGGAGCCGGCTGAGCGTGAGGGGGTTGCCGCCCGAGACGGCGACGGTGCGCTCGACGAAAACCGGATCGACCGACGTCCGGAAGATCTGCCGGGCCATCTCCCCGACGGCGGACCGGCTGAGCGGCGCCAGCCTCATCACGGTGGGACGGTGCTGCGCCGCGATGTCGGCCAGCGCGGAGGGGGCGACCGGTTCGGCGTCACTGCGGTGGGCGAGCACCACCAGCAGCGGAAGTTCCTCCGCGCGCCGCAGCAGGAAGTCCACCCAGCCCAGGGAACGTTCGTCGCACCAGTGCACGTCGTCGAGCACGAGTACGAGCGGGCGGTCCACCATCAGGTTGGCCGCGAGCCAGTACAGCCCGTGCAGCACCGGGTAGGCGGCGGAAGCGCTCGGGTTCTCCCGGTCGAACTGTCCGGACATGAGCGCGGGCAGAGCGCGACGGGCGGGTCCGCGCAGCAGAGGGGAGTGCCCAGCTCCCGCACCGTTCAGTCTCAGCGAACCGAACAGCTCACGCACGCCGCCGTATCCGGCCTCCCCTACGACTTCGCCGCAGGAGCCTTGCAGCACGGTCATGTCACGGCAGGCTTCGCTCTTGAGGAACGCCTGGAGCAGGCTGGTTTTCCCGATGCCCGCGGGACCGGACAGGATGACCAGCCCCGCGCGCCCGGAGCGCGCGGCCTCGGCCTGCCGGGCCAGCACCCGCAGCTCATGACTGCGGCCGACCAGGGTACTGGACAAACCGGAGAGATCGGCCTGATCCAGCATCGAGGTCTCCTCGCATCTCGGGGAACGCAATAGTCCGGTGACTCGTCGACGCATTCCGCCATCCCGCAAAAGCAGTTGAAACGATCAACGAGCGTGAGATTACATGATCACAAAAAACCACACCATAAAGCGACACGAGCGCGCCCGGAATGCGGCGGTCACCTGGCGCAAACTTGATCAAGCACCGCTGTCCGCCGATCGCCGTCGCGCCGTGAAGGCGCCGTCTTCAGGCGCGCCGGAGTACCGCCACCGGTGCGCGCGGCGCTTCCCGGGCCCGGACACGGCACCCGGCCGGCCCGGCGAGAGAGCCACGGGACGACCAGGCGCAACGGGGTGGCCGGGCGAGAGGCCGTCAGCACGGAGCTCGATGGGCACAAAGGGCGTGGGCATGGTCCCGCACCTGGTCACGGGCACGACGGACGTCATGTCTGTCTCGCGGTGACGGTCACCCAGGGGGAACCAGTCACCGGCGACACCCGTCACACCACGCCCCGGTCAGTCCGAGGACCGGCCGCTCACGCGCCACTCACGTCCCGGCGGACAAGTGCTTGCGCAACAGCGCGATCACCGCCGGAGCCTGCGCACTCAGGTAGAAGTGCCCGCCGGGGAAGACCTGCAGGTCGAAGGCGCCCGTGGTGTGGCGGCTCCAGTCCTGCGCCTCGTCCAGCGTGGTTTTGGGATCGTTGTCGCCGGTCAGCGCCGAGATCGGAACGCGCACCGTACTGTCCGGATTACAGCGGTAGGTCTCGATGGCCTGATAGTCGCTGCGGATCGCGGGGAGGATCATCCGCAGAATCTCCTCGTCACCGAGCAGCGCGGTGTTCGTGCCGGACAGCAGCTTCAGCTCCGCGACGATGCCGTCGTCGCTGAGCGTGTGCACGTTCTCGTCGCGGTGGCGGGACGGCGCGCGCCGTCCCGAGGCGAACAGATGGGAGAGTTCACCGCCGTCGGCCTCGAATCGCCGCGCGACCTCGAATGCGATCGTCGCGCCCATGCTGTGCCCGAAGAACGTGGTGGGCCGGGCCCGGAGCTGCTTGCGCAACGCCTCGTAGACCTGATCCGCCAGGACTCCCAGATCGCCGGGGCTGGTCTCTTTGCGCCGGTCCTGACGGCCGGGGTACTGGACCGCGAACACCTCGGCCACGGAGGCCAGCTGTGCGGAGACCGGGAAGTAGAAAGACGCCGAGCCACCCGCGTGGGGGAAACAGAAGAGCTGTTCCGAGCTGTCCGGTGCTGGATGGAAGCACCGTGCCCAGAGGCTCTCCTCGGTGGACATCGTCATCGACTTGCATCCTCCTAGGAGTGGGCCGGGCGCACTGAACCGCACAGCGGTCCGAATGGCCGGGCCGATGTCACGTGAGCATGCCGGGACGTGGGCCACCGCGAGCGCCTTGCCCTCGCCGACGCGACCGAACGTCCCATGCGGTACTCCTGCCGAACAGAGCGGACGGAGGACTGGCGTCGCCCGTCTCACCGACCGCTACTACCGGCCCGATGGCCGACGCCCTCCATTCCACTAGGCAGGACAGTGGGAAATTCCCTAGTCCCTGCGCGGACATCGGTGAGAAACCCACTCGTCAGTGCACGAACCGCCTGCGGGATCCCGGCCGGCAGGGGCTCCGGGAGAGGTGTCCTACCCCTTCCGGAGCCCCCGCCGTTCAGGACAGTCCGAGCTCGTCGTCGAGGAGGGCGAACACGTCGTCGTCCGACGCTGCCTCCAGGTCGAGCTCGCCGGAGTCCTTCGCAGGCTCCTGCCGCAGGTCGGCCCACTTCGTCCGCAGCACCTCGATGCGTCCGGCGACGTGCTTGAACTCCTGCGCGTCGACCGTCATCTCCGTGATCGCCTTCTCCAGACGGTCCAGGACGGCAAGCACCGATCCGGCGCCGCCGACCTCCTCCGTCACCAGTCGGGACCGCAGATGATCCACGACAGCGGTGGGGGTGGGGTAGTCGAACAGCAGGGTGGCCGGCAGGCGCAGCCCGGTGGCCGCGTTCAGACGGTTCCTGAATTCCACCGCCGTCAGGGAGTCGAAGCCCAGTTCCTGGAACCGCCGCGTGGTCCCTACCGCCGACCCGTCGGTGTGTCCGAGGACTGTGGCGGCCTGATCACGGACCAGCCCCAGAAGAACGTCACGGCGTTCCTCCTCCGGCATTCCTGCCAGCCGCTGCCCGAGCGACTCGGCCGACTGCGGAGCAGCGGTCGCCGTGCGCCGGGAGGGCGTACGGATCAGACCGCGAAGCAGAGCCGGTACCTCACCCTGCGCCCTGAAGGCGGCCAGGTCCAGCCGCGCCGGCACCACCACAGTCTCGCCCGTGGCGAGTGCCGTGTCGAACAGGGCGAGGCCCTGCTCGACGGAGAGC
>NZ_JBSFUB010000145.1:0-13553 GCF_053591575.1 Streptomyces altiplanensis
TCCCGTCCGGCGCGATGGACGACTGCGGCAGCAGCCCGAGGGTCCTGGCCACCTTCTTCGCGGGCATGGAGCCGATGGCGTTCCCGTCCAGCAGCCCCGGAGGCAGCCCTCCCGCAGTCCGCCGGGCACGGCACCATGGAGCCATGCGGACCGAACCTGTACTCGTCTACGACGGCGACTGCGCCTTCTGCACCGCCTCGGTGAGCTTCGCCGAGCGCCTCCTGCGGCCCCGCTGCGAGATCACCCCGTGGCAGTTCGCGGATCTGGACTCCCTCGGCGTCACCCGGCAGCGGGCCGCGTACGAAGTGCTGTGGGTCACGCCCGCCGGGGCGGTGCACGGCGGCGCGCAGGGCGTCGCCAAGCTGCTGCTGAACGCCGGCCGGGGGTGGGCCGTGCTGGGGGCGCTGCTCACGCTGCCGCCCCTGCGGTGGCTCGCCCACGGCGCGTACCGGCTCGTCGCGAACAACCGCGAGCGGATGCCGGGCTCCACACCGGCCTGCGCACTGCCGGCAGGCCGCCGCCCGGCCGCCTGAGAAACGGGACGCCGCCCGGCCGCCTGAGACGCGGGACGGCGGCCCGCCGCTCTCAGCCCTCCGCCGCGGCGCGACCGGTCAGGGCGGCCAGGCTGGTGCGTACGTGGGCCATGTGGGCCTGCACCTCTTCCCGGGCGTCGTCGTGCTCGCGCAGGATGCGCTCCGTCTCGCGTACGACGCGCTCCTCCCGCACCCGCGCCTCGACGAGCAGTTCGGCGGCGCGTGCCTCCGCGTCCTCCTGGCCGTGGCGGGCGGCCTCCTGCGCCTCGGCGAAGACCCGCTTCGCGTCCGCGAGGCCGCTCTCGGCGCGGGCCGTCCGTTCGGCCTCGCGGGCGGCCAGCTCCGCCTCGCGTCCGGTGTGTTCGCGCTCGGCCTTCTCCCAGCGCTCCGCGTGCTCCTTCTCCTGGTCGGCGAGCAGGCCGGCCGTGTGCTGCCGCATCTCCCTCAGCGCCGCGACGGCCTCGCTCCGCCACTCCTTCACGTCCCGGCGGGCATCGGCCCTGACCTCCTCGGCGGCGCACTGGGCACCGACGAGGATCTCCTGGGCGCGGGCCTCGGCGTCCGCCAGCACCGTATCCGCGTACGCACGGGCCGCGTCGCGGACGGCGGCGACCTCCCCCGCGACCGCGTCGTGCATCTCCTGGGCCCGGTCGTGGGCCGCGGCCGCCAGTTCCGCGGCCTCCTCCTCGACCACCGCGAGGAGGTGCTGGGCGCGCCTGCCGAGAGCCTCGTACGTCTGGGGAGCGAGCCCGTCCGCCTGCTCGCGCATCCGCGCCGCCTCGGCCTCCATCTCCTTGGTGAGGACGGTGAGGCACGCGGCACGCTCCCACGCGGCGTCGCGGTCCTGGGAGAGTCCGGCCGCGTACCGCTCCACCTGTTCCGGACGGTAGCCGCGGCCCCGTACGGCGACGAAGCCGTGAGGTGACGGTGAAACCGATGCGCTCATCCTTGATGCCTCTCTCCGACACACAACGCGATCCGGCGCAATCCTGACGGATGGGGTTGACAGCGCAAAACACGACACTCCGCCCGACCGTTCCGCTCAAGGATGCGCCCGTCGGCACCAGAAGCCGGAATCGGAATGTCCGCGCGCAGCGCGCCGAGGAGATTTCCGGCCGCCGCCCCGTCCCGGGCGGGGGGTCCGTCGTACGGGGAACGACCGGGGCGCCCGGCCCTTCGCAGGCCGGGCGCCCCGGTACGCCCTCAGGAACTCCGCCGGAGAGCCGTCAGAGCAGGCCGTCCCACATCTGCTCCAGCAGCACCGACCACCAGCTCTCCGGCGACGCCAGCGCCACCGGGTCCAGCGCCGCCAGCTGCGCCTGGAAGTCGACCGTCCAGCGGCCCGCCTGCTCGGGCGTGAGTCCGAACCGCAGCCGCCACATGTGGCCGAGCAGCGCCAGCGAGCGCGCGAACTCCGGCAGCCCGGTGTTCACGAACTGCGGCGGCGCGGGGTGACCGCCCGGGCCCGCCTCCACCGGTACGGCCACGATGTTCGCCGTGCCGTACTGGACGCAGAGGGCCCGGCCGAAGTCGCTGCCCATGACGAGGTACGAGCCCGCGTCCGCGGCCGGCTGCACCCCGCGCTGCGCGGCGAGCTCCGCGAGCGTGGGCACCGGCTGGCCCGGCACCGCCTGCGCCCAGAAGAACGGCCCGAAATCGACCGGCAGGCCCGCCACCACGAGCGTGTGCGCCACGATGTCCGGCACGCCCTGGCGCGACACCGCCGCCCGGTCGAAGCGGAAGACGCCCTGCGGCCCGAAGGCACCCATCAGCTCGTGCGCGACACCCTCGGGCGGAATCGGCGGCGCCTGCATCAGCTGACCCGGCGGCGGCAGCGGCGCCCGCACCGGCGCGGGACGCGCCGGGCCGTCCGCGACCTGGTGCAACTCGCCCTGGTGGGTGAGGAGGTGCCGCATGCCCTGCTGACGTCCTGCGTGGTCCTTCCCGTACGGCGCCACGCTCGTGATCCGCACCTGGGGCCAGGTCTCGCGGATCATGCGGGCGCAGTAACCGCCGGGCAGCTCGCACGACTCCAGCTCCGTGTGCAGCTCCAGCACCTGCTGCGGCGGCACGTTCATGGCGCGCAGCTCGTGCAGGATCTGCCACTCCGGGTGCGGGGTACCGGGCGCGGAGCGGCGGATGAGCTGCTGCTCGCTGCCGTCCTGGGCGCGGTAGCGCAGTACGGCCTGGTAGCCGGGGCCGACCGTCGGCAGCCCGGCCGGCCGGGGCTGCGGATAGCCGTAGGCCGGGGGCTGCGGCTGCGCGGGCTGCGGCATCGGCATGGGCCGCTGCGGCGCGGCGCCCTGCGGCATCCCGGGCGGACCGGGAGGCCCCGGAGGCTGCGGCGCACCCGGCGGTCCCGGCCGGCCGGGGCCGGGGCCGGCCAGCATGGTCTCCGCGTGGTGCACATCGCCGCCGGGCGGGCCGGGGGGCTGCGGGGCGCCGGGCATGCCGCCGCCCTGGCTCGGATGGGCGAGCATCGTCGCCGCATGGTGCACGCCCCCGCCGGACGGCGGCGCGGGCGGAGCGGGAGGACCAGGAGGGCTGGGCGGACCGGGCGGGCCGGGCGGGCCCGGAGGCTGCGGGGCGCCGGGCATGCCGCCGCCCTGGCTCGGGTGGGCGAGCATCGTCGCCGCATGGTGAACACCGCCACCGGACGGCGGCGTGGGCGGGCCGGGCGGAGCCGACGGACCGGGAGGGCCGGAAGGCTGCGGACCGTCGGGGCCGAGCGCCGAAACGAGCTGCGTCGGTACGTACCCGCCCGCCGGGTCACCGGGCCCGTCGGGTGCCGACGGCGGAGCCGGGGGCGCCGAGGGCGGGGCCGGGGGCGCCGAGGGCGGGGCCGGGGGCGCCGACGGCAGAACCGCACCGGGCGCACCCGGCGGCTGTACGGGAGCCCTGCTGGTCGCGGCGTCGGCGATCTCCTCGGCGCCGGGCGCGAGTCCGGCGGGGCGCGCGGGCGCCCCCGGCGGCTGCGGAACCTCACCGGGGACGGCGGGAGCCACCGTGGTCGAGGGCAACTGGCTGCCGCCCGACATCAGCGCCGTCCTGGCCTCCGGCGCCACACCGGGCGGCGGGAAGTCGTCCTCGTCGGAACCGGAGAGCGGCGGCGCGAAAACCGTGGCCGGCAATGGAACTGACGCGTCGTCGGAACCGATGGCCGGAGTGGTGTCGGTCCCGGACCAGGGGGTCGCCCCGGCGGGCACCGCGGGCGCCGCGGGCGCCGCGGGCACTCCGTCGGAAGCGGTGGGCTCGTAGTCCGCCCGCTCCGCACCGGCACTGGGCCAGGAGACCTCTCCGGTCCCCCGCCCGGCCTGCGAAGCGTTCCCGTCCGCACCGGCAGAACCCGCACCGGCCTCCGGGGGCAGAGCCGCGCCCGGAGAACCCGCCCCGCCCGCCACGGACGAACCCGGCGGTGAACCGGCGGACGAACCCGGCGCGGCACCGTCCGGGGCACCCAGACCGTCCGCCGCTTCCTGGAGCCACTCCGGCGGCGTCAGCAGGAACGACGTCTGCTCCAGGTCCACCCGCTGCGCCGGAACCGGCCCCGCGTCCGCCGCCGGTGACGCCTCCGGCGCCCCGTACTCCTCCTCGTACCGGCGGATCACCTCTCCCACCGGCAGCCCGGGCCACAGCGTGGCCTCACCGCTGTCCCGGGCGATGACCAGGCGCTGCCGCCCGCCGTCCGACGTGGGGCCGTTCTCACGGTCCTCCGCCCACACCACGAAACCGAGTTCGAATTCCCGCACCCGCACCTCACGGTGCGACGGCGCCGGCACGTCCCCGTTGACCCACTCTTCCGCGCGCTCCTGCGCCTGCGCGAAGGTCACCATCGGGCCGTCACCCCTCCACCGGGACAGCGCGCGCGAAGCCGCCGTCCACCATCAGGTTCGCCACGGTCTCCAGCTCCGGCGGACTGCCCGCCAGCCGCTGCAGAAAGGCGTCGAAGTCTTCACCACAGGGCAGCAGGAGCCGCTCCACGCGCTCGTGCACCGTCAGCCCGTCGCGGTCGCGCGCGTCGTCGTACGCGACGAACCACACCGACCCCACGCCCTCGCCCCTGACCTTCACGGCCAGCAGACCGCCCTGGACGAAGGCGACACCCAGGTAGTCCTTGGTCATGTGGTCGCGCAGGCACTTGTTGACGTACACCAGGTCGTTCACCGCGGCCTCGTCCCGCACCGTGAAGAACGGCTGGTCGACCAGCAGCCCCAGCTCGGCGTCGAGCGCCGTACCCACCGGCGCGCAGCCGCCCGCCGCCTTCAGGAAGGACCGGTAGGCGCCCGGAAGCCGGTAGCCGAGGTCCTCCTCGACACCCAGGATCTGCTGCTCACTCACCGACACGGAACCCTTCGGCAGCCCGAAGTGGGCCGGCCGCGTCTCCTGCAGCGGACGCGTGCCGCGCTTGCCCTGGTCGACGGCGGCCGTCGCGAGCCCGCCGTGATGCCGCAGCAGCGCCTTCACCTCGACCGGTACGAGCTCCATGCGCCGGGTGCCCGCCACGTGGTGCCAGGTCCAGCCGTGCGGGGTGGCGACCGCCGGAATGGTGTCCCACAGCGCGTGCCCGTCGGCGGCCAGCGCCGCATTGGCGGACACGTAGTCCGTGAGCCGCAGTTCGTCGACGCCGAAGCCCTCCGGGGGCTCGGCGATCTCCGCGACGGCACGCGCGTACGGCGAGAAAACCGGGAAGCCGTCCTCGTCAACCCGTACACCCTGGGGGTGACGAGAGGCCCGGACCGGGTCCGGGAAATGCACGACCTGCCCGGCGTAGGCCGCGTTCGGTGGCGCGGCTTGCTGCCCGAGCCGACCTGTCGTCATGGCGGTTGCCCCCTGCTGCTGCTGGCTGGTTCGCCACAGCCTATGCGGTGGGACAACAGGGGGCCCTGCCCCTCGCCTTGCGTAACGAACCGTCACGCCCAGGTCACCACCCGGCGACACACGTACACGATTCGCCGACCCAGCTTCCACACCACCGGACACATTTGGCAGGCTGTCCCAGCAACGCGGGGGCGTGCACACCAGCGGCTACCGCCGCGGGCACGGAGGGGAGCACCACCATGCACACGGCACAGACAGCCGCTACGACGACACCGACAGGCACGACCACGACCACGACGGCGACCACCGCGACCACCGCGCCTCCGGCGACCACGACGGCCGGGGACCCGCGCCTGAGCTGGAGCAGCAACGAGCCCACCCGCGCGCCCGTCCTCGGCCACCGCCGCGACGGCATCCTGCCGACGGTCGCCGCCGCGCTCTCCGTGCGCGGCGCCGACACCCTCACGTGCACCGCCGGCCGGGGCGACCGGCCGCCCCCGCTGCACCCGCTCGTCCAGGACTTCCTCGACACCCTCACCAGCGGCCAGCGAGAACGCTTCACCGGCCGCTGCCCGGAGGCGATCCTGCTCTCCCGGCACATCACCGCCGTGGAAGGCTCACGCTCCAAGCGCGCTTCCCGCAAACCCCTCACCACCGGCGAAGCCCGCCGCTCGCTCAAGCACGCCAAGCTCACCGCACGCCGCATCCGCGAGGACGGCGACCCGCTGCACGGCAGCTACGCCCCGCCGTGCCGCTCCTGTACGCCGATGCTCGCCCATTTCGGCGTACGCCCCGTAGACCCCACCGCGTCCCCTACCGAGAAGGGCTGACCCGCAACCGATGCCGGGCCCCACTCCCCACCCCGCCGCCGCCCGCCCCAACACCGGCACCACCCGCTTCCCGGTGGCCGTGGACGCCGCCCTGCGCGCAGCAGGCTGGCAGCCGGGACGCTGGGACATGCGGCAGGCGGAGTACTGGGCCGACACCCTGCGCGCCCACACCTCACCGGCGGGCCACCGGCACAGCGTCTTCCCCGCCGCCGTCGAAGCCTGGGCCGAGTTCGGCGGCCTGCACGTCGCCGCGCCGGGATCCGGCCGGCAGATCGCGCCGACACCGGTGCGTTTCGACCCGCTGAGCGGCCTCCACCACGCCCGCACCCTCGCCGACCTCGGCCGCGCGCTCGGCACGGAGGTCTGTCCGCTCGGCACGGAGCTCAGCAGCGACGGGGACACCGGCCAGGCGGTGCTCGCGATCGACGCGCAGGGCCGCGTCTACAGCCTCGACCACACCGGCGACTGGTACCTGGGGCCCGACCTCGACCAGGCCCTGGGCACCCTGGTGACCGGCACCCAGCCGAGCCGGCTGGCCCCGGCGTAGGGGCCGCGCCGGGGCGGTACGGCGTCCCGTGGTGTGCGAGGGCTTCGGGGTCGGTGCCGTGCCGGGGCGTCTCCTCGGGCGCCGAACGTTCGGGCACCGGGATCCGCTGCGGGGTGGCTGCGTTCGACGCCCTGCGGGGAGCGCCCCGACACCTCCCCTCCCGCCACCGTGACACGCGACACGGGGCCAAGGAGTGCGTCGGGGAAAGCCCGCGCGGTACCGGTTCCGGCACGCATCCGGGCGCCGCGGCCCGGCGCGGAGCCGGCGGCCGGGCGAGACCCGCGGCCTGTTACGCCCCGCGCGGGCCGGCCGGCAGCACCGCCGACACCCGGAAGCCCCCCGCGTCCGTCGGCCCCGACACGAACACGCCCCCCAGCGCCGTCACCCGCTCCCGCATCCCCACCAGCCCGTTGCCGCCGCTCGGCAGCCCCGCGTCGGCCGTACCGCCGTCCGACGGGCCGTTCTCCACCTGCATGGCGATCTCCGACCGGCGGTACGCGAGCCGCACCCACGTCTTCGCCCCCGCCGCGTGCTTGTGCACGTTCGTCAGGGCCTCCTGCACCACGCGGTACGCCGTCTGCTCCACCAGCGCCCCGCACCCGACCGGCTCGCCCTCCGACGAGAACTCCACCACCATCCCGGCCTGCCGCGACTGCCCCACCAGCGCCTCCAGATCGGCCAGGCACGGTCCGTCCTCCGCCTCCGCGGCGGCGACCGCGGCGGCGGCCGCCGCGACCGACGCCAGCGGAACCCCCGACGCCACCGGCCTCGCCTGCTCCCCCGAACGCAGCACCCCGAGCATCTCCCGCAGCTCGGTCAGCGCCTGCCGCCCCATGTCACCGACCAGCGCCGCGTTCTTGACCGCCTTCGCCGGGTCCTTCAGCGCCACCGCCTGAAGCGCCGCCGCGTGCACCACCATCAGGCTCACCCGGTGCGCGACCACGTCGTGCATCTCACGCGCGATCCGGGTCCGCTCCTCGGTACGCGCCCACTCCGCCCGCTCCTCCGCCCGGTCGGCCAGCAGCGACAGCTCCCGCTCCAGCGAATCCGCGCGCTCCCGCAGGCTCTCCATCAGACGCCGCCGGGCCCCTATATAGAGCCCGTACAGCACCGGCGGCCCGGTCAGCCCCAGCGACAGGAACAACGAGGCCAGCGGCACGTACCAGGGCCCGGGATCGAAATCCCCGTCCGCCGCGTTCGCCACGTCCTGCTGGGTCCGTACGAACGTCACGATCAGCGTGCCGGCCAGCGACATCCCCGCCAGCACCGTGATGATCCGGCGCGGCACCTCCGACGCCGCCAGCGTGTACAGCGACACGATGCCCATCAGGAACGCCATCTCGGCCGGCGTCACGGCGATCGCCACCAGCACCACCGCGATCGGCCACCGCCGCCGCACCAGCAGCACGGACCCCGCGACCAGCCCGAACCCCACCCCCAGCGGAACCGGCAGTCCCGCACTCCCCGCGAACCTCACGCCCTCCAACGCACATTCGAGCGCCGAAACCAGCGCCAGCCCCACATCCAGGACGGCACTGCGCCGTCTGTCCCACCACCAGTAGCGCCGGGCGGTCATACCCGGGGCGTCCTGATCTGCCCCCGTTACGGTCATGCCATCCACCCTACGGGCGGCCGCCACCCAATATCCGGAGACCTGGCGAGCGCGGGAGACGGCCGCACACGCGCGAAACGCGTGGTGTCCACACGAACCGCTGAATCGACCGGGCTTTCGACCCGTGGGTCCGCATACCGAACAAAACCGCCCCCACGACAGAAGTGCCCGGCGCGTACGCCGACTTCGGAAGACCCCGCGAGCGGGCCGCCGCGAAGAGCGCCGGCCTCCGCCGTCGCACAGAGGGCGCCTGGTACGGCATAGTGTTGGGTGCCGATTCAGCGGCCCGGCTAAATGTCCGGTCCGTAGGGCCATATTCCCCTGTGGTGTAATTGGCAGCACTGAGGCTTTTGGTGCCTTATGTCCGGGTTCGAGTCCTGGCAGGGGAGCACTTCGGTTCGGGTCCTGACCACACTGGTCAGGACCCGCGCGCGTTTCAGCTCCGAGGCCCCCCGGTATCCTGCGGGTGTCCACCACCCGAAGCCGAAGGGCATCACTGTGAGCGCCTCCCGCCCTGCCGCCGTCGTCGTCCTCGCAGCGGGTGAAGGCACCCGCATGAAGTCGGCCACTCCGAAGGTCCTGCACGAGATCAGCGGGCGCTCGCTCGTCGGCCATGTCGTCGCCGCCTCCCGGGAGCTCGGCCCCGAGAACCTCGTCGTCGTCGTCGGCCACGCCCGCGAGCAGGTCGCGGCACACCTCGGTGAGATCGACGCCGAGGTCGTGACCGCCGTCCAGGAGCAGCAGAAGGGCACCGGGCACGCGGTGCGCATGGGCCTGGAGCGGCTCGGCGGCGGGATCGACGGGACCGTGGTCGTCGTCTGCGGCGACACCCCGCTGCTGACCGGCGACACGCTGGCCGGTCTCGCGCGCACGCACGCCGCCGACGGCAACGCCTGCACCGTGCTGACCGCCGAGGTCCCCGACTCCACGGGGTACGGGCGGATCGTCCGGGACGACGTCAGCGGCGCCGTCACCGCGATCGTCGAGCACAAGGACGCCACCGAGGCGCAGCGGGCGATCAGCGAGATCAACTCCGGGGTGTTCGCCTTCGACGGCCGGCTGCTCGCGGACGCGCTGGGCAAGGTCCGCACCGACAACAGCCAGGGCGAGGAGTACCTGACCGACGTCCTCGGGATCCTTCGCGAGGCCGGCCACCGGGTGGGCGCTGCGGTCGCCGCCGACCACCGGGAGATCCTGGGCATCAACAACCGTGTGCAGCTGGCCCAGGCGCGCGGTCTGCTGAACGCCCGGCTGCTGGAGCGCGCGATGCTCGGCGGTGTGACGGTCGTCGATCCCGCGTCGACGTTCATCGACGTGACGGTGACATTCGGCCAGGACGCGATCGTGCATCCGGGTACGCAGTTGCTCGGCGCGTCCCACCTCGGCGAGGGCTGCGAGGTGGGTCCGAACTCCCGCCTGACGGACACGGTCGTCGGCGCGGGCGCCCGGGTGGACAACACGGTGGCGGAGCGCGCGGAGGTCGGCGAGGGGGCGAGCGTGGGCCCGTACGCCTACCTGCGGCCCGGCACCCGGCTCGGCGCGAAGTCCAAGGCCGGTGCGTACGTGGAGATGAAGAACGCCGTCATCGGCGAGGGCACGAAGGTGCCGCACCTGTCGTACGTCGGTGACGCGACCATCGGCGAGTACACGAACATCGGCGCCGCGAGCGTCTTCGTGAACTACGACGGCGAGGCCAAGCACCACACCACGATCGGTTCGCACTGCCGGACGGGCTCGGACAACATGTTTGTGGCTCCTGTCACGGTCGGGGACGGCGCGTACACCGCGGCGGGCTCCGTCATCACCAAGGATGTGCCGCCCGGCTCCCTCGCTGTCGCCCGCGGCCAGCAGCGGAATATCGAGGGCTGGGTGGCTCGCAAGCGTCCGGGAAGCGCCGCCGCGCAGGCGGCTCAGTCGGCGGCCGTGACGGCCGACGGCGAAAGCTGACCGGAAACAGGTGCGTCTTTCACGGCGTACCGTGATAGGTGCACACAATTCGGCTGGCTCGCATGCGATTCAAAGGCGTGTGGGCGCAGCAGCAATGATTCACGTCCGAGGAGACAGTGCTGTGACCGGGATCAAGACGACCGGCGAGAAGAAGCTGATGCTCTTCTCCGGCCGCGCCCACCCCGAGCTGGCCGAGGAGGTCGCGCACCAGTTGGGTGTCGACCTCGTGCCGACGAAGGCTTTCGACTTCGCCAATGGTGAAATCTACGTCCGCTACCAGCAGTCGGCGCGTGGCGCCGACTGCTTCCTGATCCAGAGCCACACGGCTCCGATCAACAAGTGGATCATGGAACAGCTGATCATGCTGGATGCGCTGAAGCGGGCTTCCGCGCGGAGCATCACCGTGGTCGTGCCGTCCTACGGCTACGCCCGTCAGGACAAGAAGCACCGCGGCCGCGAGCCGATCTCGGCCCGTCTGATCGCCGACCTGATGAAGACGGCGGGTGCGGACCGCATCGTCACGGTCGATCTGCACACCGACCAGATCCAGGGCTTCTTCGACGGCCCGGTCGACCACCTGTTCGCGCTGCCGGTCCTCGCGGACTACGTGGGCGCGAAGGTCGACCGTTCGAAGCTGACGATCGTGTCGCCCGACGCCGGCCGGGTGCGGGTCGCCGACCGCTGGTGCGACCGCCTGGACGCGCCGCTGGCGATCGTCCACAAGCGCCGCGACAAGGACGTCGCCAACCAGGTGACGGTCCACGAGGTCGTGGGTGACGTCGAGGGCCGCATCTGCGTCCTGGTCGACGACATGATCGACACGGGTGGCACGATCTGCGCCGCCGCTGACGCGCTCTTCGAGAACGGCGCGGAGGACGTCATCGTGACGGCCACGCACGGCATCCTGTCGGGTCCCGCGGCCGACCGCCTGAAGAACTCCAAGGTGAGCGAGTTCGTGTTCACGGACACGCTGCCGACGCCGGGCGAACTGGAGCTCGACAAGATCACGGTGCTCTCGATCGCGCCGACGATCGCGCGCGCGGTGCGCGAGGTCTTCGAGGACGGTTCGGTCACGAGCCTCTTCGAGGAGCAGGCGTGACCGTCCGGCCGCGAGGCTGATCCGAAGATCGATTTCTGGTGCGGCCTCCCCGCCGGGTAGACTCCCCGAGTTGCTCGGCGAGGGAGGCCGTACTCATGCGGTACGGCGGATCCGTTATCGACGCGCTCTTCGTAGCAGGCCGTTTCGTGGCCGGGTGACCCTTCCGTTTTTCGTCATCCGCGAGGAGTGCAGCCATGGCCGAGATCAAGCTCGCCGCTGAAGTACGTACCGAGTTCGGCAAGGGTGCTGCCCGTCAGACCCGCCGTGCCAACAAGGTTCCCGGCGTCATCTACGGCCACGGCGCCGACCCGGTCCACGTCACCCTGCCGGGCCACGAGCTCATGATGGCGCTCAAGACCAGCAACGCGCTGCTGCGCCTCGACGTCGACGGCAAGTCCGAGCTGGTCATCCCCAAGGCCGTCCAGCGTGACGCCATCAAGCGCACCATCACCCACGTCGACCTGCTCGCGGTCAAGCTGGGCGAGAAGGTCACGGTCGAGGTCGCCGTCCACACCGAGGGCGAGCTGGCCCCGGGCGGCAACCTGCTCGAGAACGTGCTGAACACGCTGTCGGTCGAGACCGAGGCCACGCACATCCCCGAGTCCGTCACGGTCTCCATCGCGGGCCTCGAGGCCGGTGCCACGATCCACGCCAAGGACGTTCCGCTGCCCGAGGGCACCACGCTGGCGACCGACCCGGACGCGATCGTCATCCAGGTCCTGGCCCCGCAGGCCGAGGAGGCGCCCGCCGAGGGTGCCGAGGGCGCCGAGGCCTGAGCCTCGCTGTTCGCCGTCCAGCCGCCGTCCCGCGCCTCTGCGCGCGGGACGGCGGCTGGCGTATGAGGGCGCGTGAAGGCGTATGAAGGAGACATGCAGATGACGGACGCAGCTGATCCCTGGCTGATCGTGGGTCTGGGCAATCCGGGTCCCGACTACGCGGCCAACCGGCACAACGTCGGCTTCATGGTCGTCGACCTGCTCGCCGAGCGCATGCGGGCGAAGTTCAAGGCGCACAAGGCCCGGGCCCAGGTCGTCGAGGGCCGTATGGGTGCGCCGGGTCCCGCCGGCCGCCGTGTGGTGCTGGCCAAGCCGCTGTCGTACATGAACCTGTCCGGCGGCCCGGTCACGGCGCTGCGTGACTTCTACAAGGCGCCGACGGCGAACATCGTCGCGATCCACGACGAGCTGGACATCGACTACGGCGCGCTGCGGGTGAAGCTGGGCGGCGGCGACAACGGCCACAACGGCCTCAAGTCGATGACCAAGTCGATGGGTCCGGACTATCACCGGGTGCGCTTCGGCATCGGCCGGCCGCCGGGGCGCATGCAGGTGGCCGACTTCGTGCTGAAGGACTTCTCGTCGACGGAGCGCAAGGAGCTGGGGTACTTCGTGGACCGGGCGGCGGACGCGGTGGAGTGCCTGGTCGCCGAGGGCCTGGAGCGTGCGCAGAGTACGTACAACTCCTGAGGGCGACCCCCGAGGATCAATGGGCAGAGGTTGACCAAGCGTGTCCGCATGGCCAAGGATCGCCCTCCATGGCCTCGAAGCGGATCCAAGCCCTTCTGTACGTCCGACGGGCGGCGATGGCCGGCATCGCCCTGTTGCTGCTCGTCGCCGGCGTCCGTTCCTCCTGGGAGACGGCCCAGCACGTCATGCTGGCCAAGGGGCGCGAGCACGGCACGCTGACCGTCGCCGGCTGCGGCGCCGAGACCTGTACGGGGCCGTACGCCCCCGAGGGACCCGCACCCCGCCACTCCCGCGTGACCATCGACAGGTCGGTCGCGGTGGAGAAGGGCGCGGCCCTCCCGGTCGTCCTGAAGCCCGGCACGTCCGAAGCGGTACGCGCCGGAGCCCCCGGCATCCTCCACGCCTGGACCCCGCTGGGCGGCGCCCTGCTGCTCGCCGGCCTGGTCATCGGCGGCGGCCTGCGGCTGACCCGCGCCGCGTGGGGAGCGGGGGCGGCCGGCGGGGCACTGCTGCTCGCGTCGTTCTTCGCGCTCTGAGCCGTACCCGGGGCTGTTCCCGAGCCGCTCGGCCCCGGTTCCCGGCGGCGCCGCCACCGGCACCTGCCGGTACGCCTCGGCGGGCTTCGCCCTGTACGTGGCGAACTTCGGTTCGTACAACAAGACGTACGGCACCCTCGCCGGAGTGATCATCTTCCTGGTGTG
>NZ_JBSFUB010000146.1:0-13203 GCF_053591575.1 Streptomyces altiplanensis
CACTTCATGGTCTTCGCCGAGAGCTTCACCGCCGAGGTGATGTGCCGCTTCCTGGACCGGCTCGCCGGCCACTTCGACCACAAGGTCCATCTCGTGGTCGACGGGCACGCCGCCCATCGCTCCAGGAAGGTCCGCGACTGGCTCGCCGCCCACCTCGATGATGTCGAGCTGCATTTCCTGCCCCCGTACTCGCCCGAGCTGAATCCGGACGAGCTGGTCAACGCGGACCTCAAGCACAGCCTGCCCAAGCAGCACCGGGCCCGCGATCAGGCCGAACTCGCCGTCGAGACCCGCCGCTTCTTCCGCAGGCGACAGCGTCAGCCGCACATTGTCCGCGGCTACTTCGGCGGCCCGCACGTCCGCTACGTCCTGGACGAGAACCCCATGAGTTTCTGATCAATAGTAACGGAGAAGCACACCCGAACACGGCGCACGCCCGCCCCTCCGCGCAGTGCGTCTCCCGCAGAAAGCATGCCAGCCCAGACCGCACAAATGTTTCCGTAAAGGCGGCACGGTGAAGCCGAGCCTGGGGCTAACTCACAGCGCCAGGAGCAAACACGTGGGTAACCCGGTCTGCCACGGCTGCCGGTAGTACCAGCGTCGGCAGGGCTCTACGGTTCACGCCTATGACGAACTACGGTCCCCTTCACGCCGCCGTTGGGCCGCAGCGCCCGGGAGCAGGCGTCGCCCCAGGGCACCGGGCGGGAGGAGGTTGCCCGGGTCGCGGGCAGCTTGGCTGTGCGTCCGGGGTGGGTGGCAGTGAGGGCGGCCGCGTGTTCCTGGCCCCGTTCCGCCTGCGAGCCACGGGTCAGTACGACTAACTGTCGGCTGGCGGCGTGGCGTGCCGGGTTCTTCTCGGTGATCGGCACGATGAGGCGGGCAGCCCGGCACCGGATCGGGCGTGGTCCGGTTCGGCGAATCCGTGCCGGGCGTGTGTTCGGGATGAGAGGTTCGGAGGACGCAATGGTGGTCACTCGGCGAAAGGTCCTGTGGCACGGAGCGCAGGCCGTGGGTCTGGCCAGTGCAGGCTGGATCACTGAGGGTGTTACTCGGGCCGCGTCTGCGCGGCCTGTGCCCACCGGGGGAGGCAGCCTACCGGCCTCGGCGTGGCGAGAGCTCGAACGGGCGTTGAGCAGCGGAGCGGGGCCCTACCGGCCGGGCAGCGACGCGTATGACAGGTTGGTACTGCCGGACAACCGGCGCTACGCGGCGGTGCGGCCGGCGGGCATCGTCGCGTGCGCCACGGAGAAGGACGTGCGGACGGCTGTGGGCTGGACGGCCGATCACGGGATGCCGTTCGCCGTCCGCTCGGGTGGCCACAACTACGCCGGTTACTCGACCACCACGGGGCTGTTGATCAGCCTGCGCCGCATGCGCAGTGTGGTACCCAGCGGCCGCCGACTGGTCCTGGGCGGAGGGGCCACCAACTCCGACGTCTATGAGGCGAGAGCGGCCAATCTGTACTTCCCCGGCGGCCGTTGCCCCGGTGTGGGAGTGGCCGGGCTGGCCCTGGGCGGTGGCTTGGGTTTCAACGACCGCAAGTGGGGCCTGACGTGTGACCGGCTGGTGGAGACCCGCCTGGTGCTGGCCGACGGGTCCCTGGTGCGGGCCAGCGAGCGGGAGAACGCGGATCTGTTCTGGGCCTGCCGGGGTGGGGCCGGCGGGAACTTTGGTATCAACACCGGTTTCACCTTCGAGGCTGTCGATGTCTCCGCCCAGCGCGCCACCGTGTTCGACCTGACCTTTCCCGCCCGGCGGGGGGTCGAGGTGATGGACGCTGTACAGGATGCCCTGGCCGCAGACGAACACAACGCTTTCGACGTGCGTATCGGCTTCAAGAACGAAGGCAAAGGCATGGGTGGCACGCTGTGGCTGCTGGGCCAGCGCCTGGGTGACGAGGACGGGCTGCGCCGGGCGCTCGCGCCCGTACTGGCTCTGCGTCCGCAGAAGGCATTCGTGCAGGAGAGGCACTTCTGGGACGCCCAGGACTACTTGATGGAACTCCCCGGCCAGCCTGCGGCCAGCGCCTCCAAGTCACTGGTGCCGGACGACCGCATCGGCCGACCAGCCGTCGAGGACATCATCGGCTGGATCGAAGACTGGCAACCCGGACAGAAGGGCAACGCCGGCTACGTCACGCTGTTCGCAATGGGCGGCTCCAGCGCCCAGCCCGCGCCTGACGACACCGCCTACCCCCACCGTCAGGGGACGTTCGTCATCGATGTCGGCAGTCACTGGCATGTCGACACCCCCCAGCAGACCGTCGGCCGCCTTCTCGCTCAGCTGCGGACCATGCACCACACCCTGCGAGGCAGGCTGGAGACCTCCGCCGCATACGTCAACTTCCCCGACCCCGACCTGCGCGACTGGCAGCACGCCTACTACGGCGCCAACTACAAACGTCTCCTCGACGTCAAGCGCCACTACGACCCAACCCGCCTGTTCCGTTACGGCCAGAGCATCGACGTCACCGATACCACGGCATCGCACCCCTGACCTGGTTCTGGTCTCGGTTGGCCCGAAAACCGGCGGAGCGCGGGAGATGGGCTTCACCCGCGCCGTCGTTGACGCCCGGCACAGCATTGGCTACCAGCGAGTCGAACTCCACGATGCGGCGGTTACAGCCACTATGTGTCGGCACCTCGCTCGGCTTGGCGGCAGGGAACCGCGCCAAACTGAACAAACAGCCACCTGGCCGACGTGGTCCTCCACCGCGATCGGGACAAACTTCCTCGTGAGCGGTGGAGGCCGTCAAGGGATGTGCAATCAGTGCTTGAGCATTGAAATTTCCCCGTGATGCTGGACACTCGATGCTTGCGCTGTGAGGGCGTGTTGTTGCTCGTGCCGCTGCCGGGTCTCCAGCGGGGTGAGGTAGGCCCCGGACTGGTTGCCTCCGCAGCCGCTTGCGGTGATAGAAGGTTTCGATGAAGGTGAGGATCTCAGCGCGGGCAGTGGTCCGGTCGGGCCAGCGGCGGGTGCCGGTCTCCGCTTTCAGCAGCGCGAAGAAGCTCTCGTCGGCGGCATTGTCGTAGCACGAGCCGGTTCGTCCCATGCTCTGCCGCAACCCCAACCGGCTTATTTCCCGGCGGGTTTCGTCAGCGGTGTACTCCTTGGACTCAACCGGTCGTCGCAACACCAGCTTCCTGGAGGGATAGTAGGTGCTCGTTGAGGGCTTCGGCGGGGGTCTTCCAGGCGAGGGTCTTGCGGGGGCGGTTGTTGAGGGTGAAGGCGACGGCCTGGAGCTCGTCGATGCCCCAGCGCGACAGGTCCGTGCCCTTCGGAAAGTACTGCCGCAGTAGACCGTTCGTGTTCTCGTTGGTGCCGCGCTGCCAGGGACTGTGGGGATCGGCGAAGTAGACCTGGAGTCCGGCATCGACGCGGAGCTGGGCGTGCTGGGCCAGTTCCGTGCCCCGGTCCCACGTCAGTGACCTGCGTAGTTGCTCGGGCAAGGTCGTGATGGTGGCGGTGATCGCGTCTTTCACGGCCGCGGCGCCGCGGCCGGCCAGCGCGGGCCCGTTCTTGGTGCGTGGTTCGGTGCCGAAGCCTTCCACCCGGGGCAGGTGCAGCAGCATGGTGAACCGCGTACTGCGCTCGACCAGCGTGCCGATCGCGGACCGGCCGGTGCCGATGATGAGGTCACCTTCCCAGTGGCCTGGAACGGCACGGTCCTCGGCCTCGGCCGGCCGCTCGCTGATCAGCACGTCAGCGGTCACGTGGCCGCGGACGCTCTGCCTGGTGCGCTCCCGCGGGACACGCAGTGACCGTCCGGTGCGCAGGCAGGCGACGAGCTCACGCTTGAGGGCTCCGCGTCCCTGGACGTAAAGGGCCTGGTAGATCACTTCCGGGGAGATGCGCATGGACTCATCTTCGGGGAAGTCCACCGTGAGCCGCTGTGATATCTGTTCCGGGCTCCAGGAGGTCGCCCAGCGGCGGTCCTGACGGCGGGGCTTGTTCCGTCCCTGCCAGGGCGGCACCTGGGGACCCTCGACGACCCGGCCGTCCAGGGCGTGGACGACGTTCCCGGCCAGCCGGTCCTGCACGTACTCGCGCAGTCGCTCATCGGCCACCAGCTTCGCCGGCTTCGGCCGCTGAGCCCGCCGCTCGGCATGCCATTGCGCCAGCGAGGCCCGGTACTCCAGGTGGTAACTCCGCGTGGAGGCGTTGCGCCGCAGCTCCCGCGAGATCGTGGACGGCGAACGCCCCAGACACCGCGCGATCGCACGGACCCCGAAGTCCCGCGCACGCAGCAGAGCGATCTCCTCCCGCTCGGTGAACGAGAGGTAACGGCCGGAGACAGTCGGGGCGAGGCACGGATTCACCCCGCCAGCATGACGAAACCACCGCGACCCCACTGCAGGCGAGACCTCGATGACGGCTGCGGCGTCCACCGAACTCAGCCCCCGCGCGATCGCCTTCCAGAACCTGACCCGGTCCTCACGCCAGTCAACGCTCGGCCGCCCTGGCGAGGGCATCTGCCCGCGATACTCCCGCACCGCCCGCTGCCGATTCCCCACACCCATCACAAACCCCCAGCTCACGAAGGTGTTGCGACGACCGATTGAATCCGCCCTCCGCTCCGCGGTCCGAGTGCACGATGCAGCCGGGCCGGCGGCCGCTGCGGCCGGCGGCCATCGTCAGTGCGTCGCCCACCAGGGGCGCGCGATGGTGGTCGGCCATCGAGCAGCTGGCAATCTCGGGGGCCGCCAGGTCCAGTCGGGGCGGCTGGGTGGGTGGTCTTCTCCGCCTCGATGAACGCATACACGGCGTTCATCGATCGCTCTCCTTCGCGAAGAAGACCGCCACTTTTCGCAGCACCTCGATCGTCTCAGCCTGCTCACGGTTCTTCCGCCGCAGCCGACGCCGCTCCCCCGCTCCGCGCTCGTGAGTTTGCCCGGCCCCCTGGCCGCGGTCATATCGTGTCCTGCCTGACCCAGTTCCGCAGCCCCTCGCCGCTGACCCCGATCCCCCGGGCCGCTGAAGTTTCCCCGTGAAGGTGGGCACACGGTTATTGATCACCCGGCGAGCATGAGGTTTGACGCTGTGGTGTCGGCGTTCGTATTCGTCGGGGTTGAGGTGGTCGTTGGCGGAGTGCCGTCGACGGGTGTTGTAACGGATCAGCCAGGCGAAGACCGTCTTTCTGCAGGTGGTGGCGCCACCGCACTGCCGCACCGGTAGTCACCGGACGGGAACGCCCACGTCCAGAGACACGCCCCCCACACGTGTCCAGACAATCGGTGGACGGAGCGGCTACACCGTGCCGCCTGGCAGACCTGCCACGCGTGTGCACTGGAAGCTGTTGTCCTTAGCATGGTCACGACAACTTCTTCAGTCGTGGCACTGTCGGAGCAGGCCTTCCGCGCAGGGCGTGGCTGTGAACGGATTCTTCACTGGTGGTGTGCTGTACACCAGCCGAAAGGGCCTGCCTGTTTCGGTGAGCCCAGCTCCGGCGCTGCACCGTTGAGCTTTCCGTGTAGTGCGCCCGGCTCCTGCGCGTAGCCACCCGGGGACCGGGCTAACTTCCCATATGAGGATTATTTGACTACGGAGGGTTTGCATGGGTGGCAACGGGACGACATACAAGATCCATCCGGCGATCGGGATCGCCAGGGTCGGCAACAGCACCGAGGACTTCACAGGCCCCGAGGTTCCGGACCAGCCGACCAAACCACCCGGTTCCTACAAGGACACCGAGGACAAGGTCAAGCGGCAGGCGGCACGGTTCCGCGTCTACGAATACGACGCCGAGGGCACGCCGGTGCGCGAGGTCGCCCTCGGCCGGCACGGCGTCAAGGACGTGAAGTGGACGGTGCACCTGGCGAACAAGAAGGCCGCCTGGTACCAGTTCTACCTGCCGCTGGACGTCCCCGACGGCAGAAGACTGAAGAAGGAGCAGTACGGTCGGCGCAATCTCCACTTCCAGGGAGACCGCGGGCAGTTGGTCAACGACCCCGGGCCGCGCACCGTCTCGGCGGCCAGGAAAGAGAAGGCCCAGATCCTGGGCCAGATCGTCGGCCGGAAGACCAGATTGGGAGATCTGCGCGGTGAGCAGAGCGGCTCGCTGCTGGTGCTGGGGGGCATGGGCAAGTCCGGTTCCTGGGCCAGCCCGCCCCAGCCGATCACGGGGGTAGGAAACAACGACACCTGGTACGACGACATCTCCGACGGGCCCGTCACCGCGACGATCATTCTGGAAGGCGGGCAGGAGATCCAGGCTGCAGGGGCCTGGGCGGTGGTCGCGCCCCCGCACTACGCGCCCGCCGTCAAGACCATCCGCACCCTCTACGACCTGCTCCACGACATCTTCGTCACCAACGGCACCCTTCCCTACCCGGCGAAGATCACCTATGCCGAGCACATCGAGCCGATCCTTGCCCGCTTCTGCGGCCTGCAGTGGGTCAACCATGGTTTCGCCGCCCAGTTCGGCTGGGGCGCCCCCCACCACTTCCTGAACCCCACGATGCGCGAGCGACTGGCCGAACCGGGCGAGCGCAGCAAGGAACTTCGCACCCAGATCTACAACTCGCTGCGCGACTACGATCGGGACGGACGCTCCCCCGCCCCCTGGCCCTGGATCTACGGCGACGGCATGGCAGTGCCCCCCAGGTCGGACCTGCAGCACATGGCCCTTTCACCCACCCAGGACCGAATGCTCGCCCAGTGGGCCGCCGGACAGTTCACCCCGGGCGAGAAGAAGACCTACCAGACGCTCGCCGAAGCCCCCCTCCCGCAGCAGCCCGCCCTTCTGGACCGCGCCGCGCTGGAGAACTGCGCCGCCGACGCCTTCCACCCCGGTTGTGAGGTCACCTGGCCGATCCGCCACGACACCATGTACAGCGAGCCGTTCCGCATCCGGCACCGCACCCAGGCTGACGGCCCCGAACCCGACTACGGCCCCTACCTGACCCCCGACATCGCACTGTCGGCTCGCGGCCCGCTGTACGCGCAGAGCCCCGGCGCTCTGACCCGATGGATGGCCGCGCCCTGGCAGACCGACACAGCCGGCTGCCGCTCCGGCTACGAACTCGCCAGCAACATCGGCCCCCGCTACAGCCCCTACCTGCCGACCTTCTGGCCCGCCCAGGTCCCCAACCAAGTCCTCACCGCCGAGGACTTCGCCGTCGTCAACAAGAAGGGCAACGACACCGAACGGGCCAAGGCCTTCGAGCGGCGCGCGGTGTGGCTGCGCGGCCTCACCGCCAAGGGGAAACCCAAGCAACTCGAACAGATGACCCGCGACTGGTGGAAATTCGGAATTATCGAGGCCCACCCGTACACCGCCGGCGACGGAAAATTCCCCGCCACCATCCTGGTCGAGTCCACCCCGGGCGGCACCCTCAACAAGGCCAACCCCTACAACAACCTGATCAACGTACACGTCCCCCAAGCAGGCGTACCCGGCATCTCCGCCACCGAGGCCGACGCCGCCCTCACCCGCGCCATCGAGGTGGCGCTGGAGGACACCCCCTACCGCAAGGGCCAGGTGTCGGCCGGCTACCTGGAGAAGACGGACCCCTTCCAAGAATGGCAATGACCCCTCCCCGCGGTCGCTACGACGTCGTCGTCGCCGGCGGCGGACCCGCCGGGTGCGCCGCCGCCATCGCCCTGGCCCGGACCGGACACACCGTCCTGCTCGCCGACACGGGCACCAGGACTCCCAAGGTCGGTGAGCACCTGGTGTCGGTCGCCGGCCTGCTCCTGGACGACCTCGGCATCAAGGAACGCGTCCTGGGCAGCGGCCACCGCCCCTGCCACGCCACCCTGTCCGCCTGGGGCACGCCCGACCTGCACGCCACCGACGCCCTGCGCGACCCCTACGGTCACGGTTGGCATCTGGACCGCACCCTGTTCGACCGACGCCTGCGTACCGAGGCCCGCACGGCGGGCGCCCACGTCACCGAACGCACCGCCGTCCGAACCCCGCTGCGCACCCCCGAGGGCTGGCGCCTCGTCCTGCGCCACGCCGAGGGCGAGGACACGGTGCGCTGTGACTGGCTGATCGACGCCACCGGCCGCACCGCGGCGCTCGCCACCCGCCGCGGCGCACGCCGCCACACCCTCGACGGCCTCACCGCCACCTGCCTCACTCTGGACGCCGCCCCCGACTCGGTGGACGGCTGCTCCCTGGTGGAGGCCGCCACCGACGGCTGGTGGTACACCGCCCTGCTGCCCGACAACCGCCGCCTGGTGGTCCATTTCACCGACGCCGACCTGCCCGGCGCGGCGGGCACCACCGAGCAGTGGTACGAGCAGATGCTGGCCACCGCCCACTTGCGGGACCGGATCCTGTCGCACTCACCGACCGCAGGAAGCGCACCGCGCCGGGCCCCGGCCCACAGCGCGCGGCTGGACCGGGCGTGGGGCGACGGGTGGATCGCAGCCGGGGACGCCGCTGCCGCCTTCGACCCCCTGTCCTCCCAGGGCATCCTGACCGCCCTCACCACAGGACTGGCCGCCGCCCAGGCGCTCGACGCCCACCTGCGCGGCGACCCCACCGCCCTCACCCGGTACGGGCAGCAGGTGGACGCCGCCTACACCGCCTACCTGCACAACCACCGCATCGCCTACCGGCAGGAGACCCGCTGGGCCGACCACCCCTTCTGGGCCCGCCGCCACCTGGTCGGCCGCCTGACCGACCGTCCGAACAAGCAACCCCTCCAAGGAGTACCGGCATGACCACCACGTCCCAGACCCACACCGGATCCGGCAAGGACCGGCACGGCCACCGTTTCCTGCTCATCGGCGAGAAGACGGTTTTCGCCTACCACCTGGCGTTGTACTACGTGCCCGTCCACGCCTTCCAGATGATCACCAAGTTCGGCCTGGACGCGAAACTGCGAGAGCAGTACCTCAAGGACCTCGAAGCCCACCGGAAGGAGCGGGTGTACTACTCGCTGTTCTCCGAGGGCCACTGGCCGCTCAAGGAAATCGTCGACGGCACCCGCACCTCCCTGCCCGTCGAGCTCGAACGGGTGAATGTCGACACCAGCGGCAACCGGACCTTCACCACCCTCCTCGCCGCGACCACCGCCACCTGCCGCACGGAGGACGTCGTGCACTACCAGCCGCTCACCGCCACCACCTACCCCGACTACCTCACCTACCTGGCCTTCGGTGAGGGAGACGAGGTCCACCTCGCCCATCAGCTCGCCGCCCCCAAGAACTGGGACGAAGTCATCACCACCACCCAACCTCAGAGCTTCCAGCAGACCGACCTCACCCACGCGAAGGCCGTCACCATCCCCACCATCAAGGACTCCAAGGGCGTGCTCGACAAAAGCCCCCTGACCACGGGCCAGAAATACGAGGGCACGATCGACAGCCGCAAGGTTTCCTTCACCGCCGGCCGGCAGGGCTGGTGGAACCACACCAGCCTCAACAAGCGGTAAGCGAGCGTTTTCAGCGTTGACGCTGGGACTGACCCACAGGTCGCGGAGCGGGTCAGCCCTCACAGGTCAGTTCTTGCCGACGGTGGCGGGTCGGGCTTTCAACGCCATGCGCAGGCGCTCCGCGACGGGGTGGCAGCGCTGGACGAAACCAAGGCCCTGCATCTGGTCCAGGGGCAGTTGCCTGTGCTGGTCGGGCCACCGTTCGGAAGTCGTCCCGCCCAGGGGGCGCAGTCCGGCCCGGTTCATGTCCCACTCGACGCCCGCCAGGTAGTCCGCGTTGACGGGCAGCTCGCCGTTCGACTGCCAGATCACCCCGTCCAGCCGGATGGACAGGGTCGGGAATCCGAAGTGGGTCGTGGAAGGACCACAAAGTCGGGGCCGTGAAGCGGCATGCGCGCTCCGCAGGTGCCTTCCTGCTGGCTGGCAGAGATTCTAGACAATCCTCATCGTCCTCATGCAGGAGGCGTCTTCAGTCTTTTCTCCCGTACGTGTGCGGCCCCCCTCAGACCAGTTCGGGGGATGGCTGCGCGAGTTCGTCCGGCACACTCATGCAGGCGCGTGGAGGGGCGCTGACGACGGAGACGGTCTCGCTCCAGCGCGGCCGGTACTGGTTTTTGTAGGCGTGCTGGCCCGGGACGGTACGGCCCAGATCGAGGTACTCAAATCCCACTGTGGTCAGGTCCTGTGCGAGGTGGCGCAGCAGGGCGTGGCCGGGTGCGAGTTCTTTGTAATGGGGATGTAGGGCTGGTACGACGGAGTAAGCCCGGCGATGTCGTGTCAGGCAGAGTTGCGCGGCGACGACTTCGGTGTCCAGGGCGAGGGTGGCGATGAACGCTGTGTCCGGGCCGCACTGTTGCAGCACGGCCTGCCAGTGGGGTGCGTCGGGGGTGTGGGGTGAGCCAGGGGGCGGGGTGTGGCCGGCCCAGCGGCGCGCGTGCAGGCGGGTCAGGACAGCGTAGGCGGTGATTAGCTCGTCGCTGTCGCGGGTGCGGTGGTAGATCACCTCATGGCTTTGGGCGAGTTCGTCCCAGGTGCGTTGGCGTCGTTTGTGATCGCGTCTGGTCGAGCGGGACATCTCCTCATAGGCAAGAGGTAATGCGATCTCGGCGCAGTCGGTGACGCTGGTGTGCCAGAGTCCTGTTGGGGAAGTGTCGGTGGGCGTGAGGTGTCGGGCGAGGGTACCGGTTGTGGGCAAGCCTGCCAGTTCCACGTGGTGGCCCTTGTGCGCCAGGTCTTCGAGGTATCGGGCGAAGAACGCCGACACCTGTGGGTGCTCGGCTGCCGGGCCTACGGCCCGGGTGTACTCCCCCATGGGTGTGGACAGCGCGTACGTCCGCACCCGGGTGCCCTCGTGGTCGTGGACCAGCGCGAGAGCGGCGAGTACCTGCCGGGCAGGGTCCTCGCAGACGGCAACGACAGGGCGGGCGGTGGGCGGGAGTTGCTGCGCCCATCCGGTGAGCCACGACGGTGACTGGTAGGGGGTTGCTTCTGGGTCCTGTCGGTACAACTCTGCCCACGAGGAGGCTATGAAGGCGTCGGCAGTAGCCCCCTCAAGAGCACGCACGGTAAAATTCATGATCGTCTTCATTCTGTTCGGTCTCCAAATGGCGTCCGACCCCATGGTCAGGTCGCCATCACGGCAAATCGCCACAGCAAACCTGAATTCACCCGAACGGGTATTCCGTGGACGGTGATTGCTAAGCGCGACGTTCCGGGTGTCGCCGGCTCGCGGCGCGGGCAAGGCAGCCTTGTCGGCCGCCAGCGCAAGAAGGAGCTCGACGAGCAGTGGGCTGTGACCCAAGGCCCGGCGTGTGCCACACCCGAAGTTCATCGGCGTTCCGAAGAGCCCCTACCGCGCTGATCCTCTTCATAGCCCTCGTCGTCGCCAGGGTCCTCTTCTACCGGGGCTGCACGGTAAGACACCGCACAGCCGATCGACTCCGGCGGGGTCGGACAGGACCTTCTTGTCCAAGCCCGCGAATCTTGGGCATCAGCCGCGTGACGCCAAAAGTCGCGCTGTCGTGGACAGCGCCCGCCGGGCCCCGGGAACGTCATCCCCAGGGCACCGGGACCAACGGGCCGACCGCCAACGCCGCGGAAGTCGCGGCGGGACGGACGCGAGGGACTCACGGCGACGGCGGGCCCGCCCGAGCCCTCGGCAGCACGATGGCAAGCAGCCCCGTCCGGCGCCCTGCGGATCACATCCGGACCGCGCCGTCCGGTGTCGGCCGTTGGCTGCCCAGCCCCCCACGCTGGACGCCCGGTGTGATCACGTCGCGGTCGGCCACCGCAGATGGTCCTCGAGGGCCGAAGAGACCGCAGTCATGCAGGAGGGGAAGCAACGTTCTCCCTCCGCCCCGCCCCAAGGGCGGAGCGGACGCCGACCGCGTCAGCTGCCGTCCGCACAGGGAGGGTGCAATGTGCCGTCTTCGTGGCAGTGAGCCATCTGGCGATGTGCCACCCCATGACAGCCGCGAGGCCGGGGAGTACCACCGCCACGCCAGTGGCAAGCCCCAGCCACGAGCCGACAACCAGCGGGAACATAGTTCTCCCCTTCGCCCCTGACTGACACACTCCCACTGACACGAGGTCGACACATCGCAGCGACGAGCACCGGCAGTCCTGAGTACCCCAAACCCTGTTCAACGCCGAGCAGAAAGAAACGACATGACTGACCCTGTGATCGGCAATCCTCGTGCGCACACCTGGAACGCCGAGCAGTCCGCTCGATCGCCGCCTACGAGGCGGCGATCGAGGCGATCAACTGCGTGATCGGCGTGTACAGCGCCCTCATCGCCCACGCCGAGAAGCGCTCCGGCACAGCCAAAATCACCGAGTACAGGCGGCTGCGTGCCGAGTGCCAGCAGGAGCGCAGGGCGCTGCGGGCCGAGGACACCCAGAACGTCGCCCGCGTCCGCGCCGACTACGCCGCCCGGCTTCGCGAGCTGACGGAGGCCGGCGCGTGAGCCGGGGACTGTAAAACGTTCGGTGTAACTCCCGATCATGGAAGATGCATCGATGACCAGCAACAACGTGTCCGAGGCCGAGACCGTCGAGCCGTCTGAGGCGGTGCCGTCGAAGTCCATGGACGACCGGCTGATCGACGAGCTCGTGGGTCGGGCTCAGGCCGAGGGCCTGCGGCTGACTGGCGAGGGCGGACTGCTCCAGCAGCTGACCAAGCGGCTCCTGGAGTCCGCTGGCGAGATCACCGACCACCTCGGCTATGACAAACACGATCCTGCCGGGAAGAACGGCGGCAACTCCCGCGACGGCACCCGGGCCAAGACCGTGCTGACCGATGTCGGCCCGGTCGAGATAACCGTGCCCGGTGACCGCGAGGGCTCCTTCGAGCCGAAGATCGTCAAGAAGCGGCAGAAGCGCCTTTCCGGTGTGGACGAGATGATCATCTCGCTTGCCGCGAAGGGCCTGACCACCGGTGAGGTCCAGGCCCACCTGTCCGAGGTCTATGGCGCCGAGGTCTCCTGCCGGTGGCCGGGCTGATCGCGATGCGGCCCGGCTCCCGCACCCGGCTGTGCCACCACCTGCGCACCCACCCCGCTGGCAAGGGCAAACGCCGCAGCATGGCCGAGCGGGACTTCATTGCGCTGATCGACGGCGCCCACCAACTCGTCAAGGCGCCGATCGTGCTGGTGTGGGACCGTCTTAGGCACTGTTTCTCGGATCATGTTCGGAGCCAGATGATGAGGGCTGCGAGGGTGACGGTGCCGAGGTAGATGTAGGCGCGTTTCTCGTAGCGGGTGGCGACGGCGCGGAAGCCCTTCAGGCGGTTGATGGCTCGTTCGACGGTGTTGCGCTT
>NZ_JBSFUB010000147.1:0-13004 GCF_053591575.1 Streptomyces altiplanensis
TGCGCAAGGGCCGCTGACACCGGACGGACCTGCCGCATCGCCGCCGCGGGACACAGGCGCAGGGCGCGGGCCCGTATCGCGGACCCCTGCGAGAGCGGGGGAACGGACGTCGCGGGAGCCGAGGTCGCGTAGGGCCGGGCGAGGCCGAGTGCCGGATGACGGGCGTCCGATCGGTCGTACGGCTGCCCGCTCCGGTCCAGGTAACGGACGAACGGTCCGACCGGCTCCTGGGAGCCGGGCCTCGCCGCGCGCGGCGCCCCGGCCCCGGACCCCCCGCAGCGATCACGAACGGTGACGGACGCCCGAGCCGTGGTGGAGTGTGTTCCGCAACCGGCCAGAACCTTGCCAGCCCAACAGATGCCACCCTATGCTCGCGGACGGAAAGCGCTTTCCCTCCTCGCCGGGACCGTTCCGGTGGAGGCGGTCGTCGCGGCGCCTGCCGCGGCTTCGCGCAGGGGCCGCTGCCGATCCGGGGCGGGGGCTTCACCCAGGATGCCGACGCGCCATGGAGTGAAGGGTGTACGCCATGACGAAGACGTACCGCGCCGTCCGCCGTGGTTTCGGCGGCGACGGCTTCTTGTAGCGGGCGGCCGGCCACACCGCAGGCTCCGGCGGTCGCGGCGACTTCGCGGCCGGCGCCGCCATCTCGAAGGTCCGGACCGGCCGACGGTCTGCCCGGCGGCGGACCGGCGGTCGCGGCTAATGACATGCACATGACACGCAACAGCACTGCCCAGGATCCGAAGACGAAAGGCGAGGCGAGGATGAGACGACCAGTCGCACTGCGACTCTATGCGGCGCTGGCCACGACGGCCCTTGTGGCCGCGACCGGTGTGGTTCTGTCGGGGCCCGAGGCGTCGGCGGCGGCCGGTGCCGCCACCGGCTACGCGACCCAGAACGGGGGGACCACCGGAGGTGCGGGCGGGCAGACGGTGCGGGCCACCACGGGGACCGCGATCCACGCGGCCCTGTGCGGCCGGGCCAGCAGCAGCACCCCGATCACCATCGAGGTCGAGGGGACCGTCAACCACGGCAACACCAGCAAGGTGTCGGGCGCCAGTTGCAGCACCGCCGACGGCGTGATCGAACTCAAGCAGATCAGCAACGTCACGATCGTCGGGGTCGGCGGCGGCGCCGTCTTCGACCAGCTGGGCATCCACATCCGGGACTCCAGCAACATCATCATCCAGAACGTGACGGTCCGGAACGTCAAGAAGTCGGGCTCGCCCACCTCCAACGGCGGCGACGCCATCGGAATGGAGAGCAACGTCCGCAACGTGTGGGTGGACCACACCACCCTGGAGGCGTCGGGCGGCGAGTCGGAGGGCTACGACGGCCTCTTCGACATGAAGGACAACACCCAGTACGTGACCCTGTCGTACAGCGTCCTGCGCAACTCCGGCCGAGGCGGCCTGATCGGCTCCAGCGAGAGCGACGTGTCGAACGGCTACGTCACGTTCCACCACAACAAGTACGAGAACATCGACTCCCGCGCGCCCCTGCTGCGCGGCGGCATCGCCCACGTCTACAACAACCACTACGTGAGCCTCAACGAGTCGGGCATCAACTCCCGCGCGGGCGCGAAGGCGAAGGTCGACAACAACTACTTCGAGGACTCCAAGGACGTCCTCGGCACCTTCTACACCGACGCGGCCGGCTACTGGCAGGTCAGCGGCAACATCTTCGACAACGTGACCTGGTCCGAGCCCGGGGAGGACACCAACCCCGCCGGCCCCGACCCGAAGTCCAACACCACGGTCTCCATCCCCTACCCCTACAGCCTCGACGACGCCTCCTGCGTGCCGGACGTGGTGAACAGCACGGCGGGCGCGGGCAAGGGCCTGCGCGTCTCGGACGGCAACTGCTCGCCGCAGACCCCGACCCCGGGCCCGACCAACCCCACCCCGAGCCCGACGAACCCCACCCCGAGCCCGACGAACCCCACCCCGAGCCCGACCGGCCCGACGAACCCGCCCACCGGGACCAACCTCAGCATCGGCGCCGGCGCCGACGGATCCAGCAAGGCCGACGGCACCAGCTACGGCAACGTCCGTGACGGCAACATGGGCACCCACTGGTCGCCGGCCGGTACGACCGGCTCGGTCTCGGTCAAGTGGGGCTCCGCCACCACCGTCGGCAAGATCAACATCCGGGAGGCGGCGGGCTCCGAGGGCACCATCGGCGCCTACCGGGTCCTCAACCCCGCCACCGGCGCCGTCCTGGCCACCGGCAGCGGCGCGGGCGTGATCACCTTCGCCCCGGTCTCGCTGGAGAAGATCACCTTCCAGATCACCGGCGCCTCGGGCACGCCGAAGGTCGCCGAGTACGAGACCTACGCCGGGTAGCGGCGACGTACCCGGCATCGAACCCGGAACAGGGGCAGGGGGACGACACCGAGGGCGTCGTCCCCCTGCCCCGCCGATGTCGCACCAGCATCCGATGTCGCACCAGCATCACCGGCGGGGCCGGGAGGCAAAGGCGGAGGACGTGCCGGGCCTGACCGCCTCAGGGCGCCCGCGAGGCCCCGGTCAGGTGCCGACGTAGGCCGCGAGGTGCTCGCCGGTGAGGGTGGAGCGGGCGGCGACGAGGTCGGCGGGCGTGCCCTCGAAGACGATCTCGCCGCCGTCGTGGCCGGCGCCGGGGCCGAGGTCGATGATCCAGTCGGCGTGCGCCATGACCGCCTGGTGGTGCTCGACGACGATGACCGACTTGCCGGAGTCGACGAGCCGGTCGAGCAGGCCGAGCAACTGCTCGACGTCGGCGAGGTGCAGGCCGGTGGTCGGCTCGTCGAGGACGTAGACGCCGCCCTTCTCGGCCATGTGCGTGGCCAGCTTGAGCCGCTGCCGCTCGCCGCCGGACAGTGTGGTGAGCGGCTGGCCCAGGCTGAGGTAGCCGAGTCCGACGTCGGCGAGCCGGCCGAGGACGGCGTGCGCGGCCGGCGTGCGCGCCTGGCCGGAGCCGAAGAACTCCTCGGCCTCGCTCACCGACATCGCCAGCACCTCGCTGATGTCGCGGCCGCCGAGGCGGTGGTCCAGCACCGACGCCTGGAACCGCTTCCCCTCGCACTCCTCGCAGGGGGAGGCGACGCCGGCCATCATCGCCAGGTCGGTGTAGATGACGCCGGCGCCGTTGCAGGTGGGGCAGGCGCCCTCGGAGTTGGCGCTGAAGAGCGCCGGCTTCACGCCGTTGGCCTTGGCGAACGCCTTGCGGATCGGGTCGAGCAGTCCGGTGTACGTCGCCGGGTTGCTCCGCCGCGAGCCCCGGATCGCGCTCTGGTCGACCGACACCACACCCGCACCGGCGGCCCCCGGCTGCCGGCACAGCGACCCGTGCACGAGCGAGCTCTTGCCGGAGCCGGCGACGCCGGTGACGACGGCAAGCACCCCGAGCGGGATGTCCACGTCGACGCCGCGCAGGTTGTGCGTCGTCGCGCCGCGGATCTCCAGGGCGCCGGTGGGCGTCCGTACCGTCTTCTTGAGGGCGGCCCGGTCGTCGAGGTGGCGGCCGGTGAGGGTGCCGCCGGCCCGCAGCCCCTCGACGGTGCCCTCGAAGCAGACGGTGCCGCCCGCCGTACCGGCGCCGGGACCGAGGTCCACGACATGGTCGGCGATCGCGATCATCTCCGGCTTGTGCTCCACGACGAGCACCGTGTTGCCCTTGTCCCGCAGCCGCAGCAGCAGGTTGTTCATCCGCTGGATGTCATGCGGGTGCAGGCCCGAGGTGGGCTCGTCGAAGACGTAGGTGACGTCGGTGAGTGACGAGCCGAGGTGACGGATCATCTTGACCCGCTGTGCCTCACCGCCCGACAGCGTGCCCGACGGCCGGTCGAGCGCGAGATAGCCGAGGCCGATCTCCACGAACGAGTCGAGAGTCCGTTGCAGCGCGGTGAGCAGCGGCGCCACCGACGGCTCCTTCAAGCCGCGGACCCATTCGGCCAGGTCGCTGATCTGCATCGCGCAGGCGTCGGCGATGCTGATCCGCTTGATCTTCGACGACCGCGCCCCCTCGCTGAGCCGGGTGCCCTCGCACTCGGGGCAGGTGGTGAAGGTGACCGCCCGTTCCACGAACGCCCGGATGTGCGGCTGCATCGCCTCCTTGTCCTTGGACAGGAACGACTTCTGGATCTTGGGGATCAGCCCCTCGTAGGTGAGGTTCACGCCCTCGACCTTCACCTTGGTGGGCTCCCGGTGGAGGAAGTCCTGCATCTCCTTCTCGGTGAACTCGCGGATCGGCTTCTCCGGGTCCAGGAAGCCCGACTCGGCGTAGGTCCGCACGGTCCAGAAGCTGTCCGACTTCCAGCCGGGGATGGTGAACGCGCCCTCGGCGATCGACTTGGAGTCGTCGTAGAGCTGGGTGAGGTCGATGTCGGAGACCGTGCCCCGGCCTTCGCAGCGCGTACACATGCCGCCGGTGCGGGTGAAGGTGGCTTTCACCGCCTTCTTGGCGCCGCGCTCGACGGTGATGGCACCGCTCGCCCGGACCGAGGGGACGTTGAAGGCGTACGCGCTGGGCGGGCCGATGTGCGGCTGCCCGAGCCGGCTGAAGAGGATGCGCAGCATCGCGTTGGCGTCGGTGGCGGTGCCGACGGTGGAGCGGGGGTCGGCCCCCATCCGCTGCTGGTCGACGATGATCGCGGTCGTCAGCCCGTCGAGTACGTCGACCTCGGGACGCGCCAGCGTCGGCATGAAGCCCTGCACGAAGGTGCTGTAGGTCTCGTTGATCAGCCGCTGCGATTCCGCGGCGATCGTGTTGAACACCAGCGAGCTCTTGCCCGAGCCGGAGACTCCGGTGAACACCGTCAGCCTGCGCTTGGGGAGCTCGATGCTGATGTCCTTGAGATTGTTCTCGCGCGCACCGTGCACGCGGATCAGATCGTGGCTGTCGGCAGCGTGCGGCGCAGGCGACTGCGTGTCCGTCTTCTTGGCCATGCTTGTCGTGTCTCCATCTGTTGGGCGGAACCGCTTTCGCGGTCTCCGTCGCCGTCCGCGTCGCCCGGCTCGATCCGGCCGGCTTCGAACAGTACGTCCGGTTCTGCTCCGTCGGCGCGGTCGCGGCAACGGTCCGCTGACCGCCCGCTCGACGGTGCCGGCCGGGGCGGCGTGACGCCCGTGGCGCCTCCGGGCCCCGGCCGTGCGGCGCGCCCGGGGCCCTGCGCGGGCTCTTTCGCGGCGCCGCGGGTGCGGGTCATGGCTGGGCTTGCCGGACGGTTCAGCGCAGTTCCTGGATGCGGATCAGGTTGCCCGCGGGGTCGCGGAAGGCGCAGTCGCGGATGCCGTACGGCTGCTCGGTCGGTTCCTGGACGACCTCGGCGTCGCCGGCCTGGATCTTCTCGAAGGTGGTGCCGAGGTCCTTGGTCGCCAGCAGGATCCAGCCGTAGGTGCCCTTGGCCATCATCTCGGCGATGGTGCGGCGCTCGGTGTCGGTGATGCCGGGGTCGGTGGCCGGTGGGGCCAGGAGGACGGAGGTGCCGGGCTGTCCGGCGGGGCCGACCGTGATCCAGCGCATCGTGCCGCTTCCGACGTCGCTGCGGACTTCGAAGCCGAGGGTGTCGCGGTAGAAGGCCAGGGAGGCGTCCGGGTCGGTGTGCGGGAGGAAGCTGGTGTGAAGGGTGAGGTCCATGACAGTCAGGCTAGTTGCGGCCCGGTGACTGGCGCTTCTTGATTCCTGACCGGTCCTGGGCACCTGGTTCGCCACCGTCCGAAGCCCGCTGATCCGTACGCGCGGCACTCTCTCCGGGCCGCACCCCGGAGCCGTTGGCCTGCGGCCGCATCAGGCCGCGGCCCCTTCCCGCCGCACTCCGGTCGCCACCGCCGGCACGCAGACAGCCTGAGTGCCTGAGTGCCTGAGTGCCTGTGGGCCGGGACCTGTGGGCCAGGGTCGGCGGACGCCTCGTCCTCGGCGACTGGTAGGAGCCCCCTGCGGGGGCGGAGCGCACCCGGACCGTGAGGTCACCGCCCTCGTCGGCGGTGGCCTCCGCCGTCGCGCCGTACGCGGGCGGCAGGGCCACCGGGCCGGGACTCATCCGGCGCGGAACGCCTGGCGGTAGGCCGTCGGGGAGACTCCGATCGTGGCCGACAGGTGCTGGCGGAGAGAGACCGCGGTGCCGAAGCCGGAGTGGGCGGCGACCTGGTCCACCGGCAGGTCGGTGGTCTCCAGGAGCCGTCGGGCGTGCTCCACCCGTTGCTGGGCGAGCCACTGGCCGGGCGGCATGCCCACCTCGTCGCGGAAGCGCCGGCAGAAGGTCCGCACGCTCATGCGGGCGTGTTCCGCCAGCTCGGCCAGAGCGAGCGGCCGGTGGAGCTGCCCCAGGGCCCAGTCGCGGGTCGGCGCTGTGCCGGCCGTCGAGGGACGCGGCACCGGGCGCTCGATGTACTGGGCCTGGCCGCCCTCCCGCCACGGGGGCACGACACAGAACCGGGCCACCCGGTTGGCGACCTCGCTGCCGTGGTCGCGGCGCACCAGGTGCAGGCAGAGGTCGACCCCGGCGGCCACACCCGCCGCCGTGAGGACCCGGCCGTCGTCGACGAACAGCACGTTCGCGTCGACCTGGATCTGCGGGAAGGCCCGCTGGAAGCGGTCGGCCTCGTTCCAGTGGGTGGTGGCGGGACGGCCGTCGAGCAGGCCGGCGGCGGCCAGGACGTACGAGGCGGTGCAGATCGAGACGATGCGCGCTCCGGCCGGCAGCAGCGCGAGTGCCTGGGCCAACTCCTCGGAAAGCCACTCCCGGTCCTCGCCGGGGCCACAGGTGAAGGGCGGGACGACCAGGGTGTCGGCTCGCTCCAGCGCCTCGCTCCCGTGGGCCACGGTGATGGTGAAGTCGGCGCTCGTGGTGACGGGCCCGCCCTCCACGCTGCACGTGGAGACCTCGTACAGCGGCTCACCGTCGGGCCCGGCGGCGGTGCCGAAGATCCTTACCGGAATGCTCAGTTCGAAGGGATAGACGCCTTCGAGGGCCAGGACCACAACACGATGCATGGCAAGATCCTTTCATGTAATGGCAATCCTGCCACTCGTTCCTGCCGCCGGAACGCGGAAACCTTGATCGAAGCGGGCCGGAACCGGCCCCGGTGAACAGGGAGATGACGATGCGTGCAATCGGACAGGACGGGTTCGGCGGCCCCGAGGTGCTGAAGGTCGTCGAGGTGGAGCGTCCGGAACCCGGGCCGGCCGAGGTGCTGGTACGGGTGCACGCGGCGGGGGTCAACCCGACCGACTCCTGGCACCGGGCCACCGGCGGGCTGGCCGGCGCCGTGATCCGGCTCGGCTGGGACGTCTCGGGCGTGGTCGAGGCGGTCGGCCTCGGGGTGGCCACGCTCGCCCCCGGCGACGAGGTGTTCGGCATGCCGCGCCACCCGCTCCCGGCGGGCACGTACGCGGAGTACGTCACCTCCCCGGCCAGGCACCTGGTCCGCAAGCCCACCGGCCTCACCCATGTGCAGGCCGCCGCGCTGCCGCTGGCCGCACTCACCGCCTGGCAGGCCCTGGTGGACGTCGCCGAAGTGCGCCCCGGGCACCGGGTGCTGATCCACGCGGCGGCGGGTGGCGTCGGCCACCTCGCCGTACAGATCGCCAAGGCCCGGGGCGCGTACGTCATCGGCACCGCCCGCTCGGCCAAGCACGACTTCCTGCGCGGCCTCGGCGCGGACGAACTGGTGGACTACACCGAGGCCGATTTCGAGACGGCCGTCGAACCGGTCGACGTCGTGATCGACGCGATCGGCGGCGCGTACGGGCCGCGCTCGCTGCGCACCCTCCGCCCGGGCGGCATACTCGTCGCCCTTGCCTCCCCCGCCGAGGCATACCTGGCGGACGAGGCCCGCCCGCTCGGCCTGCGCGCCGCCTTCATGGCCGTGGAAGCCGACCAGGCGGGCATGCGGGAGATCGCCGCACTGGCCGGACAGGGGCTGCTGAGGGCCGGGATCGACACGACGTTCCCCCTGGAACACGCGGCCAAGGCCCACGAACTCAGCGACACCCGGCGCACCACTGGCAAGATCGTCCTGTCCGTGGCCGACTGACCACTGCCCCTGGCCACCGGGGAACCCCGGGTGACCGGCTTCGTCCCCGTACCCGGCACGGGGCACGGACCTTCGAAGCTGTGCCGGGGTGCCGGAGAGCACGACCTGGTCGAGCAGGACGTGGCCCCAGCCGCCGGTGTTCTCGTTGACGGCCTCGGTGCGGGCGGTCCGGCCGGCGAGGTCGCCGACATCCCAGGAGGACCGGTCGAGTGCTTTCGAACCGCCGGGTCTGCCGGACCCGCCCACCGCCCTGTTCGCGGGCAACGGCATCGTGGCCGTGGGCGTGGTCGCCCGACCGGCCCGTGCCGCGGACATCGGCCGACCCCGCCGGGCCGCACCCACCGCGGTGCGGCCCGGCGCGGGTCCGGAGTGGTCCTCTTCGCGGTCCCGGCGGGAGAATGGAGGCCGGACACACCGTCCGGTCCTGACGCGTTCCAGGAGGTCTCATGGCAGATCACGCACGAGGCCCCCAAGTGGGCGACGAGCGCCGGGTCCGCATCCTGTCCGTCGACGGGCGACGGGCTGAGCTGGCCCTCTCCGGGGAGGTGACCGGCGTCGCCGCCGCGCAGATCGAGGGGGTCCTGCTCGATCCGGCTCTGCAGGGCGTCATGGAATGGACACTCGATCTGAGCGGGGTCCAGCGGCTGGACACGATCTGCGCGTACGCGCTCGTCCGGCCGCTGCTGACGGCTGCGCCACCGGTTGCCGTGCATGTCCGGGGTGCCTCCAAGCAGGCCCGCCGGGCCCTGCACCAGACCGGTGCCGATCATCTCCTGACGTTCGAGGACTGAGCCCGCCGGCACGCGCGAGGACAGCGTGTTCCGCCACGGGTGCCTGCCCCGCGTTTCAGGGGCGGGTCCGGCTCACCGCGTTGTCGCGCGTCCCGGGTGTCTCCTGGCCGGAGGGGCGGGGGACAGGCGACAGATAGGCACGGAAACCGGTCCGGCGGCCCAGGTCGGGGAGCGGGTGGACGCGCCACTCGCGGGCGTACGCAGGGGGGCGCCCCCCACGGGAGACGAGGACCGCGACGGGCTGCCGGAGCGCCGTGGCGGCGAGGGCCCCCGGCGTGATGCTCTCGTCGTGACCGCCGGGCTGGCGGGAGGCGCAGCCGGTCCGGAACGCGACCCGGATCGCTTCGTCACCGCTGATCACGCACGGCGGGCGCACACCCTGGGCGCGCAGTTCGGCGGCGATCCGGGTGAGGTCGGCGGTGTCGCGCCGTACCCGGTTCGCCACCCCGTCGACCAGGACGTACTGGATCGCCAGGTGGCCGGCGACGGCCACGGCGACGAGCCCGGCCGCGGTACGCCGCCACTGCGACCGGGGGCCGCACGCCCGGATCAGGCACTGCGCCACGGGCAGGGCCAGCAGGGCGTACGCCGGCAGTAGGAAACGTGGCGCCGCGTACCCGACGGTGAACAGGTACGGCGCCGCCACCGCCGCCCCCACCACCGTGGCCAGGACGATCGGCGCGCGGTACCCGGTACGGGCGGTGGCCCGCACACCGCCCGCCACGAACAGGGGCAGCGCGAAGAACCAGAGGGCCGAGGCCGGGTACCGCCAGGGCACGTCGCAGGGCCGGCACAGCGCACGGCCGCCCAGGGCCCGCACGTGGTCGTCGACGGCGAAGTACCAGCCCAGCCGGCCCTGGATCTCGCTGGCCCGCCGCAGCCGGGCGGTGAGACCGCCGTAGTGGGTGTACGCCTCGACCACCCACTCGGCGCAGCCGAGGGCCACGCCCGCGGCCGCCACGAGGACCAGCAGGCCCCTGCGGCGTGTACGCGGCATCACCAGGGCCGCCACGGCGAGCGACAGGAACAGCCACACCGCGTCGGTCGGACGCATCAGCGCGGCGAACGTCACCCCGGCGCCCATGCCGATCAGCGCCCAGTGGTCCCAGGGGTCCCGGGCGGCCCGCAGGAAGCACCCCACGGCGGCGAGGGCCCCGTAGGCGACCCAGAGGTTGGGCATCGCCTGCGAGGCGTAGAACATCGTGACCCACAGGCTGGCGAACAGCGCCCCGGCGACCGCGAGCACGGGAGCGGGCAGGAGCCGCCGCCACACCCACAGGGCGAGGAACAGACCACCGCCGGCCAGCACGGCCATGTACACGCGGAGCGCCGCCGTCGAGGTGGTCAGCGCCGTGACCGGAGCGACGAGGTAGGTGATGCCCCGGGCCCGGGGCGCGCTGAAGAAGGCCGCCGGTGCCTGGGGGCTGACCTGGCTGACGTACACGCTCTCGTCCCAGCCGAGTCCGAGACCGGGCGCGACCAGGGTGAGGTGGGTGAGGGCGAAGGCGGCGGCGACGGCCACCAGCAGGGGCAGCGGACGCGCGGCCACCCGGCCGGAGAAGCGGCGCTCGCGCACCTCGCGCGGCACACGCTCCGGCGTACTGACGACGAAACGTATTTCCTGCATGGGCTGGCCTCGCTCGGGATGCGGCGGGTGACGGTTCCCCCGCCCTGTCCCCTCCACGCTGCGGGTGGTGGCGCCGGGCCCACCACGCGGGGCGGGGCACTCGGCTGAACGGTTCTCCCGAAGGAGTGAGGGGGCGCATCCCGGCGCCCGTGGTTAGCATCCGACAAGGGGCAGGCCCATCGATGGCACGGAGGCCGTCATGCAGCAGACACCCGCTTCGCGCCTGTCGGCGAACCGTTCACGTCTCGGCCACAAGGTGCGGTACGCGCTGCGGAACCCGGGGCGCGTGGTGCCCTACCTGCGCCGGGCGGGGCGGGACAGCTGGCTGCGGCTGCGGCACCGGGGAAGCCACGTCGCGTACTACCGGGCCGTGATGGCGTCCGACACGGCCCGCAGCCCCGAGGCGGCGGTCGGCGGCGGACCCTCGTACGACCGCTGGCTGGCCATCGGGCAGATGCAGTACGACTACCTGCTGGGGCACGGGCTGACGCCGCAGGACCGGATGCTGGAGATCGGCTGCGGCAACCTGCGCGCCGGCTGGCGGTTCATCGAGTACCTGGAGCCCGGCCACTACTACGGGATCGACATCTCGCCGGACATCCTCGTCGAGGCCAAGAAGACGCTGGTCCGCCACGGACTGCAGACCAGGCTCCCGTACCTGACCCCCGTCGAGGACCTGAAGCTGGACTTCCTGCCCGACGCCCGGTTCACGGTGGTGCACGCCCACAGTGTCTTCTCGCACTCACCGCTCGAGGTCATCGACGAATGCCTCGCGCACGTCGGACGGGTGCTGGTGCCCGGCGGCTTCTTCGACTTCACCTTCGACCGCACGGAGGGAGCCGAGCACCAGGTGCTGGGGGAGGACTTCTACTACCGTACGGAGACGCTGACGCGGCTGGCCGCGAAGCACGGCCTCGTCGCGCGCTTCATGGACGACTGGGAGCGGCTGCCGCACGGCCAGTCCAAGCTCCGCGTCACCCACCCCGTGGCCGAGCCGGCGCCCGGCCCGGCCGGAGAGGCCGAAGTGCCCGCGGCGGAACTCTGAGCGAGCGCGCTGTGCGATCACCACGGGAGGAAGACGTGCACCGTCTTGCCGCCCGGATCCGGGACGACGATGGTCTGTTCGGCAAGCGTGTTGATGAGGTGCCACCCCACCCCGCCACGGCCGGCGAGGTCGAACGGCCGTGGTCGGGGTGGGGTGGGGTTGGTGTCGGTCAGGGCGACGTGCAGCGTTCCGGTCGTCGTCGCCCGCAAGGTCAGGGTGAAGGGCCCGGGGGCGAAGGCAAACGCGTTCGAAGCCAGTTCGGTGACGACGATCAGTACGTCGTCATGCGCGTCCGGAGCCGCGGACGGATGGGTGCGGGCAAGGCCGTAGAGGAAATCCGAGGCCCGGTCGCGGGCTTCGCTCACGTCGCTCAGCACACCCTCGAAGTGCCAGCTTTGTTTGATACTCATGGTGGTCAGCAGGCCGGCTTCCGAATGATCTCGGTCAGCAGCCACATCTTTCACTCCTTTGTCCCGTCGGAACCTGGAGCCTTACGGGCTGCCCGATCTTCCGGCACTCATGCCGATGTCGCGCATCCGCACATGACGAGCACAACCGGTGAGGGCGTCGGAACCGGGCACTCGGCACGTCAGGCCAGCATGCCGGTGCGGAGCTTGGCCAGGGTGCGGCTGAGGAGGCGGGAGACCTGCATCTGGGAGACGCCCAGCTCGGCGCCGATCTGGGACTGGGTCATCTCCTCGCCGAAACGCATGGTGATGATGCGCTGCTCCCTCTCGTCGAGACGCGCCAGGAGCGGAGCCAGGGTGTGCAGGTTCTCGATCGTCTCCATGGCGGGGTCCGGTCCGCCCAGCACGTCGGCCAGCGCGCGGGCCTGGTTGGACTGGCCGGCGTCGGGGTCGGCTGGCATGTCCAGGGAGCCGGCGGTGTAGCCGTTGGAGGCCACGAGACCTTCGACGACCTCGTCCTCGTCCAGCTTCAGGTGGGCGGCGAGTTCCTTGACGGTCGGCTCGCGGTCCAGGCCGGTGGCGAGCTGTTCCTTCGCCTTGGTGATCTCCACGCGCAGTTCCTGCAGGCGTCGGGGCACGTGGACGGCCCAGGTGGTGTCGCGGAAGAACCGCTTGATCTCGCCGACGATGTAGGGCACGGCGAACGAGGTGAACTCGACCTCGCGGGAGAGGTCGAACCGGTCGATGGCCTTGATCAGGCCGATGGTGCCGACCTGGACGATGTCCTCCATGTCGCCGCTGCCGCGGTTGCGGAAGCGGCCGGCGGCGAACCGGACCAGGGACAGGTTCATCTCGATGAGGGTGTTGCGGGCGTACTGGTACTCGCGTGTGCCCTCTTCCAGGACCTGCAACTGGTCGAAGAACACCTTCGAAAGAGCCCGCGCGTCCTTGGGGGCCACCTTCCCGGCGTCCTCGATCCAGGGCAGCTCGCCTGCGCCGCCGGGAGCGTCGACGCCGAATGACGCCGCGGCCCGCGCCTCGACCGTGTCGACCTGACCAATCGCTGTCATGTGCCTGTCCTCCTCCGGCTGGTGCGCTTCCGGGCGGCGTCTTCCC
>NZ_JBSFUB010000148.1:0-12981 GCF_053591575.1 Streptomyces altiplanensis
GTCTCATCCACGATCCCCCAGCCCTCTGTCCAACCCTAACGATGGCGCACTCAGGCACGATAACCACAAGGACGCCATAAGAAACGACTTCTAAGGACGCACCCAACGTCGACGTCGGCGCCGGCGGCCACCTCTCCGAAGAAGAAGAGCACGGCGGAGTCAACCGGTTGATGCAACAGCTGCCGCGAGCCTATCAGCGGGAGTTTCGAACCCGAGGGTCTGCCGGGGGCGGGTGTTCAGCTTGAGGGCGACGGCATCCAATTCGGCCTGGGGATATCCGGACAGGTCGGTTCCCTTGGGAAAGTACTGGCGGAGGAGTCCGTTGGTGTTCTCATTCGATCCCTGCTGCCAGGGGCTTTTCGGATCGGCGAAGTAGACCTTGACGTCGGTGGCCATCGTGAACCGCTTGTGGCCGGCCAGCTCAGTACCCCGGTCCCAGGTCAGTGAAGTCATCAACCCGTCGGGCAGGTAGCGGACTTGATGACTCAGTGCGGAGATCACACTGGTGGTGTCCTTGCCTGCGACCCGGACGAGCATGACGTAGCGGGAGTGCCGTTCGACCAGTGTCGCAATATGACTGTTCTTCGCACCGGTGATCAGGTCGCCTTCCCAGTGGCCGGGAACAGCCCGGTCCTCGGCCTCGGCCGGACGCTCGCGGATGGAGACCGCGTCACGGATGCAGCCTCGCTGCTGACCTGCGGTGGAGGCGTTCTTCGAGCGGCGCATCGTGCGCCGGCGGCGCAGATGGGAGACGAGCTCCTTCTTCAGTACGCCTCGGGCCTGGATGAACAAGCTCTTGTAGATCGTCTCGTGAGACACGTACATACCGTCCTTGGGCGCGAAGGTGCGGGCGAGCCAGCCTGCGATCTGACGCGGCGACCAGTCTTCCTTCAGCTTGCCCGCGACCGTGTCCCGCAGGGCCGGACTCTGTTGCAGCAAACAGGACTTCGGGCGCCGGGCATTGCCCCAGGCCCCCTCGTCCGCGTGAGCGCCCCGGTACTTCTCACGCCCGCCGTGACGCCCCACCCCGCGGCTGACCGTGGACGGTGCCCGCCCCATCCGGCCCGCGATCGCCCGGAAGGAGTCGCCAGCGGCCAGACCCCGGGAGATCTCCTCCCGCTCCGCCAACGACAGCACTCCGGCCGATCGGGCCCTGGCCGCCGGGACAAATCCGCCGTTCGCCGCGACCACTCCGTGGATTGACCCGGGCACCTTGCCCAGCGCACGCCCGATCTCGCTCAGCGACTGCCTGTCCCGCCACCGTCGCCACACTTCACGCTTTTGCTCGTCCGGCAGCCCCGGACGCCCGATTCTCGCCACCCAGCAACACCTCCAGCAGCCGTTCTACCTGGGATGTTGCACCGACCCATTGACCTCACCGCCGCGGCCTTGAGGATCTCGTTGGCCCGCTTCAGCTCGGCGTTCTCCTTCTTCAGCCGCTTCAGCTCGGCCGACTCCTCGGTCGTGGTGCCCGGCCGGGTGCCGGCGTCGATCTGGTCCTGCCGAACCCACTTGCGCAGCGTCTCGGTCGTGCCGATCCCGAGCTTGGCCGCGACCGCTTGCATCGCGGCCCACTCGATGTCGTAGTCGGGCCGCACCCCCGCGATCATCCGCACCGCACGACGGCGCAGCTCAAGTGGGTAAGGGGAAGGACGTGCCATGACTCGATCCTCTGAAATGATCGAGTCCCTACCGAACCCGGAGCGGTTCAGCGTGAGGTCGGGCGTGACGACCAGGCCCACGGTGAGGCCGAAGGTGTCGAACCCGGCTTCGGTGCGAAGGGTGGGGTGCTCGAAATTGACGTACCACTTCCGCAGTTCTACCTCCGCGCTGTCCGATCGGTCACCGCAGGGATGATGCCCTTCCAGCCGGCGGCGCGGCACCGTGTCCTCATGCCGCCGTACCAGCAGTTCGGCGTCCTTGGCCGTGCCCCGCGCGACAGTGTTCCTGGCAGGGCAGCAGGATGCGGGTGGCACGGTACCGCAGCGAAACGCTCATCACGACAGCATCCCAGCCGGCGCCGGCAGCCCGAACACCACCACCTCAGCCGCGGCGATGACTTCTCGAGCGGCACAGGGTGCGGTGCCTGCCACGCCTGGCTGGCTACTCGGGGCCCTGGGCGCGTACGAGAAGCGTGCCCAGGTCTTCTGCGTTCGGCGGGGGCAGGATGCGGGCGTCGATGTCGGTGAAGCCGTGGCGCTTGAGCAGGTCCGCCCACGCTTGGGGCGTGTACTGCCAGCGCAGCACGGTCAGCTCGTGCTCTCGGCCTTCGAGCCACTTGCCGCGCATCGGCTGCGCCCCGTACGCGCCGGGGACCGGCTCGGCCTGGCTGAAGGCGAAGACTCCGCGGGGTGTCAGGTTCTTGGCGACGAGCGGGAAGAGGACGTCTGGGTCGGTGAACCACACCGCGCCCCACACGGAGTAGATCGCGTCGTACGGTGCCGCGGCGGACACGAGGTGGTCGCACACGTCCGCATGGACGAACGACAGGCCGGGGACGTCCTTCCACCACCTTTGGGCCCGCTTCACCTGGGCGGCAGAGAGGTCCACGCCGGTCACCTCGACGCCCTGGTGGGCCAGGAACACGGCTTCCTTGCCCTCCGCCGGCCCGAGGTCCAGGGCCCGGCGGGGTTGCCCGAGCACTTCGGCCCCGGGACCGTGGCCGGGGTACTGGGTCCACTCGAACCGGTCGGCCACCGGGGCGGGCTGCTCGCCTTCCCCCCGATGCGGCATGTACGTGTCCCAGTATTCGGCCGGGGTGTGGGGCTCGCGGGGCATGACGCTCCTCGTGGGGGCAGCGGGGCCAGTGTCTTTCAAGCTGGCCACCGTACCGGTGCTGCCTCCCGTCCACGGGGGAATGACTCAACGACGCCCGTACGTGCACGTGCGAGGGCCCGGGGGCGCTCACAGCGTCCCCGGGCCCGACCGCTTGATGCGGATCAGTGGCAGTTCTCGCCCGGCCTGCACGGGCCGCACTTGCCGTAGTCAGCCTCCCACAGCTTCCAGTCGACCTCGAAGCCGTTGTCGGCGATGATCTGCGCGGTGCGCTCGACGCTGCCGTCGTACTTGAATTCGATCTCCGGGATGTGTTCCAGAAACTTGCCGTCGAAGTGCTCGTGGCAGAACTCGCGGTAGTTCTTGGTGTCCAGGATGAAGACGTGGACCGCGATGTCGACCGTCCGGCCGCAGCACATCTCCAGGCCCTGGCCCCACTTGTTGATGGCCGTGATCAGGTAGGAGACGGCGGCGTGGAAAAGCCGGGTCGCCATCACCTCGTCGAAGGGGTAGTCGCGCATGAGGAGCTGGACTTCGCGGTCCCAGACCTCGGGCTTCACGTAGTCCCGCGGGTCACGGACCCTGGCCTCAACGACTGTCGCCATGCTGTCCTCCGGGATGTCGGGGCCCTGCCCGAAGCAGGGCCCCGCCCCAAGCAAAGCGCCGACCGCGACCACCTGGTGGTCAACTTGCGCCGGGTGCACGCCGCTTGCAGATGCTGCACACGCCGTATACACCCCACTGAACGGCCCCTACCGTGGACAGGCAGCCCTGTCGGCCCCTGGCGAGTGGGAGGCCCCCTCGTGCGCACCGATCCGCTCTGGAGCTCCGGCAAGGTCAGCCTGCTCATCGCCCGCCAGGACCCCGGCGGGCTCATCCGGATAGGGCGCGAGCACCGGGGCTGGCGCCAGGCAGACCTCGGGGCGCGCGTCGGTTGCTCCGCGTCCACCATCTCCAGGCTGGAACTGCGCCGCAGATACGCGGACCTGGCGCTCATCCGGCACGCCGCCCGGGAAGTCGGTGTGCCGAAGCATGTCCTCACAGCGTCGCTCGGGTTAGCCGGACCGCCAGCCACTAGAGTCGTGGCGGACGGGCCACGCTGTGCCGAGGAGGACCCCATGCGTCGCCGCACTTTGCTCGCTGCCGCCGGCCTCACGGCCCCCGCCGCTCTCCTGGCCGGCGTCCAGGACGCGCTCGCCAGTACGCCGGAGCCCACCGGTTCACCCATCCCCCTGGAGAGGCGCATCACCGCCGCCCGCGGTTATTTCGACGCCGGTCAGCACAGCAAGCTCCTCAAGGCGCTGCCCGGCCTGCTGGCTGATGCGCGCACCGCCGTCCAGAGCCGTCAAGAGGTCGATCTCGCCCGCCTGTCGGCGTGCTACAGCCTGACCTCCCAGGTACTGACGAAGATCGGCAACTACGACCAGTCGCGGCTCAGCGCCGACCGGGCGACCATCTACGCCGAGCTGTCCGGCTCCCCCCTCGTCGCCGCGGCGGCGGCCCGGGAACTGAGCATCGTGCTCCGCCACCAGGACCAGCCGGCCGCCGCCCAACGGCATATCCTCGACGCGGTCTCCAGAGTGGAAGGAACCGGGCTGAAGACCGCGGCCCAGGCTTCGGCGTACGCGCAGATGCTGTGCACCACCTCATACACCGCGGCGCGGGCCGGCGACCGGGACCAGGCACTGACGATGATCCGAGAAGCCACCCGGGCCGCCCGCGACCTCCCGCAGGAGCCGCCCGAGGGCCGGCTGTTCCCCATCACCCCGGCCGCCGTCGACTTGTACGCCGTCGGCGTCAACTGGGCACTCGGCGACGCGGGCGCCGCCCTCGAAGCCGGCCGCGGCCTGCGTGCGGCCCAGTTCAAGACGGCCGAGCGCAAGGGACGCATGCACACCGACCTCGGCCGGGCCTGGTGGCAGTGGGGCAAACCGGAGCAGACGGCCGCCGAGCTGCTGTCCGCCCTGCGGGTCTCTCCGGGCGAAGTCCGCGACCGGCCCGCCATCCGGAAGATCGCCACCGACCTGCACTCGCGGCACGCCCAGGTAACTGGAGTACGCGAGCTGGCCACAGCCCTCGGTTCGAGTGCCGTCTGACCTATGCCCAGGACCTACCGCACCGGACTCGCTCACCGCCGCGCCGAGGACCTGTAACGCTCGATTCCCGGCCTCTCTCCACAGGGCCGGGCCCGCACCGTAGGGCGATCGGCCGGGCACAGCAGGCACCCGGCCAGCGAACATGGGCCGTTCCGCTCCGGCCCCGCCTTCCCGCTCAGGGCCCAGTCATGGGGCAGGGCCGGGCCCTGAGCGGAGAGGACAGCGTCGAGAGTCGGCGTGATTATTGCTGGGTGAAGTGCCACATCTGTGAGGTGGTTGCTGAGTTGAGGTGGGGAAGTTCGCGCAGCGGTGCGTAGTTGTCGTCCCCGTACAGGCCGGTGACAGCGAGGTCCTCGTTCAGGAAGGGCGACAGGACCCATCGTGCGGGGTTTTCGTCGGTGGACCTGAGGATCCACCATTGGGATTTGTTCGCCGTGCACGCGGCCAGGTACACCGAGGCCCCTGCCTCGCCTGTCCTGGCGTCGGCGCAGTTCCCAGTACGGGCGCTCTTCCAGTGGAAGATTCCGGGACGGCCGTTCACCTGGTCGAACTGGAAAGTGCGCGGGAAGGGATGGTCCTGCCGGTAGTAGACCTGCAGGAAGGTGCCGGCGTTGCCGACTGTGTCGTCGGGGACCAGATAGTTGGTATGGGCGTCGTTGGTGATGACGACAGGCCCGGAGGGGACGGGGGCGGCGGTGGGTGCGGCTTGAGCGGGTCCGGTCAGGACAGTGGCGGAAAGAACGGCGGCCGCGGCAGCGGCCCAGCGTCGGATACTCATGAAGGCGATCATGACGGGCCGGATGTGTGCCGAACCGTTCTTTCGGGAGAAGACCACCCGATCGAGCAGAGTCAGTTGTCAGACGTGTGGGGCAGGATGACGCCATGGCACAGCTGACCCTGTCCCCGTCGGAGTCCTGGCGCCTGATCGACACCTGGCTGGCCATTCACGTGGCCGCCGATTTCGCACTCCTCAATCCACCAGCGACACCGGACGAGATCCGACACGCGGAACGGATCCTCGGCACTCCGATGCCCCGTGGTCTCGCTGAATCTCTGCAATGCCACAACGGCGTGAGCACCTGGACAACCATCCTGCATCCTGCCGGAACAGTCCCCCGCTCGCAGTGAGCGGCATCGTGGACCATTGGCAGACCTGCATGACCGTCGCGGCGGAGAACGAGGGCCTGCCCCTCGCCCCCCAAGCAGCCTTGTGCCTCCTGCTGGCACAGCACCGTCTGAAGGAGAAGTCACCATGATCGACAGCTGGAGTACGGTCTCGTCGACCGTGCAGTACACCGGAGTCCGGGTGGTGGTGCGCCGCGACTCGGTCCGGCGCGCCGACCAGAGCCTGGGAACCTACGAGTACACCGAGTCGGTCGACGGCGTGCGCGTCGTAGCCCTCGACGACCGGGGCCGTATCGCCCTGGTGGAGGAGAACGTCTACGTGTGCGGTCAGCGGCTGCTGATGTGTCCCGGTGGCGGGTGCGAACCCGGCGAGGACCCGCTGACTGCTGCGCGCCGGGAACTGGTCGAGGAAGCCGGCATCCGCGCCGCCGAGGTCGGGCTGCTGACGATGATGTGGCGGATGCCCGCCGGCGCGCGCACCCGTGAGCACCTGTACCTGGCCCGGGGTCTGAGCATCGGTGAGCACCAGCGAGACGCGAGCGAGGCCGACATGGAGCTGCGCTGGGTCGCGTTGGAAGAGGCGGTAGCGATGTGCGGCGACGGCCGGATCACCGAAGCCGGGACGCTCGCGGCGGTCTTGCTGACCGCGCAACGCACCGCCGCCTAGCCCAGCCCCTGGCCAGCCGGCCACAGATGCCCGTCCGCCGCGGTCACAGGCGCCCATCAGCACGCACCTCCGGGAGACCACGCCAGGACCGCTCCCCTGATGCTCGTCGACGGCCACTCCCTCCTCCCCCGCGCATGGTTCGGCTTCACCGCGCTCCTACGCAAGGCTCAGGTCCAGCACGCCGACGGCTTCGAGATCTTCGTGGTTTTCGACTCCGAGAGCGGGCCCGGGCCCTCGCCAGCCAGGACAGCACCTACAAGGCCAAGCGGACCGCCCCCGAACCCGGCCTGATCGACTCCCTCGCCCTGGTCAAACACGCCCTCGATCACCTCGGCGTCCGGTGGATCGAGCAGGACGGCTACGAGGCGGACGACTCATCGCCACCCTGGCCGTCGACGACCGCGCCGAAGGCCGCGCGGTCGACATCATGACCACCGACAAGGACTACATCCAGCTCCTGGCCGACCCCAGCGTGCGCCTGCTGAGCACCGGCCTCGCCATGGAGCGCCGCTACACCTCCGGCGAGCACGCCCTCCCCCGCTACGGAGTCCTCGCCGAACAGTGGCCCGACTTCCGCGCCCTGATGGGCGACCCCGCCGACAACATCCCCGGCATCCGCGGCATCGGAGCCAAAACCGCCGCCCGGCTCCTGACCGAGGGACGCCGGCTCGAGAACATCCCGGGCGACGAGCTACGTCGGGTCTCTGGGCGAAGCAGTGGTCGCAGGCCCTGTGCTGGCGAGAGATGATCAAGCTCGACACGAAGACGGCCCTCCCCGACAACCTCCTCACCGCTGCACCGGCCGCGCCGCTGCCCACGGCCGCGCACGTCCTGGAGGCGCTGGGCCTGTGGTGACCGGCGTCGACGCAATATGGGACTTGCCGGAACGCTGGCGGCGAGGGGCTGCCCGCTTCGGGTAAGCAAGGCGAGGCGTCCGGACGCTCCTGCTGACCGCGTACAGCCGCAACGACCGAGCATCGGCGTTTCGGCCAACCCGCCTTCGTCCGCACGCTCTTGCGCGGCAAGGGTCGGTGCAGTGCGCACCTTCGGAGAACCGCGGAATCCCACACGCCGACCACATCTACGTCCTCGGCCAGGGGCGCGTCGTCGAGGACGGCACTCACGACGAGTTCATGGCCCGTGCGGGCGGCCCGTACCGGGGCATGTTCACCGCTCAGGCCGCCCAGTACGGGCTCGCGCCCGCAGCCGACACGCTTCCCGGCCCCCACGGCACCCAGCCGTCCGACCACGAGACAGCGAGCTGACCCACCAGCACAACCTCCACAGCCCGGCCCGCAGTACTGCCCCTACGTCGAAGGCGAAACGACGCTCATGCCACCAAGCTCCTCCGCGATCCACAAGACCGTCGAGGCGTACCTCGCCCGCCACCCGGACGAGCGCGACGCCCTCGCCGAGCTGCTCTCCGCTGCCTTGGAGGGGTCCCAGTAGTTCTCGCCGAAAAAGCAACGCGAAGGACTGAGCCGCAGATCAGCATGCGGGTTCCACCGGGATCCTGGCAGTCTGCGCGTCGTACTCGCGGAGCATTCGCATGACGGTGGCGGGTGAGAGGTGTTGGCCGCGTTTCTTGCTGGTGCGGATGACGAGTCGGGAGGCGATCTCCCGCAGGGACAGGTGAATCGCCCTGCCCGGCGCTCGAGACCCGGGATCCGAGCGGCGAAGCCCAGACGCGGGATCCGAGCGCCGGGCGTACGTGGGCAGCGGCCAGGGACTCCCGCTGAAAGGTCTCTGAAAGGTCTGCCGAGACTCACCGCATCGCGAGCTGTTACGAGCTTCCAGGAGCCGGCTCTTGGCCGGTGTGGTCACAGACGGCCGTGGAGCCCGTAGCGGCCGGGCGGGAGGTGCCCCGATAGCCGCCTTCACGCAGGATTCCGTCGATCGCGGCGTTGACGGATTCGGCGCAGAAGGCGGCCGCACGCAGGTTACGCAGTGCGTTCAGCAGGGCCTTGGGGTCGCGTGCGTCCAGTGCTTGGGTGCAGCGGCGGCTTCCGGTGTCCGCCCAGGTGGCCATCTGATGCCAGTCGGCTCGTACGGACGGTTCGGCGGGCACGCGGAACCATAGTGTCTCGAACCAGGCGGCCGTCCCCCAGTCGCTACAGACCGAGGGAAGCAGCTGGTACAACGCGCCCCACCGGTCCTCGTCGTCCTGCGCCGCGCGGAGGGCGGCGGTCAGTTGCTGGTCGTACCAGATCGCTGTGTCGATGAGCTTGTCGCCGCGGAGGCGATACCAGGCCCGGATCTGCCTGAGGCGGGTGGCTTCTGACAGCGCCGGCCCCGGGAGCCCCCAGTTCTGCACCAGGCTGCGTTGGTATGTGATGGCGTTGGTCTTGAGGCCGAGCTGGTACCTCCGGACAGCTCCGTCCGTCGCGGTGGCCGCGACTGCCACGGCGCACAGCAGACTCACCGTGAGGAATTGAGTGCGAGTTCCGCGGGTCCGCGCATCCACATGACTGGTGACGCGCGCGTTCGGTGGCCGTCGAGGGCGGAGAAGACTGGTGGCCAGACCGGTGATGACGGCGGTGAGTGCGCAGAGGACCAGAGCGTTGTTCAGAATGAACGTGAACGGGAACAACGGCCGCCACCAGGCCGGCCGCCAGGCGCAGCTGTCCGACAGGACGTTGAGGGGGGTGACGCAGCCGTCAACGGACACGAGCAGGGCCATGGCAGTGAGCCCCATTAAAGCTGTTACCTGACCGGCTATCAGACCACCTAGCAGGCGATAGCGTCGGTCTGCGGTGCTCGCCACGGCGGCGGCCATGGTTGCCGGCAGGCACAGTGCCAGCAGCAGGAGTGCTGTGTACCGCAGGGCGTAGAGGCCGCCCCGCGCCTCCGGTACTGGTTGTCCGGTGTGGACGTATGCCTGGATGCCCACGACGGCCAGGCACGCCAGTGCTCCACCCGTCAACCCGGGTCGTAGGACTTTACGCAAAGACGCCACAGGATCTTCCGTCAGAGCTGCCCGGGTCGGCTCCCAACCGGGACTGTCCGCTACCGGTCCCTTCGCCCAGGCGAGCAGTGGCAGGACCCACAGGAGGGTGATCACGAGGGCGCACATCGGTGTGTCCGCAATGCTGCTCAACTGAGGAAACACCACGGCGATGCCGGGAACTCTGCTCAGGTCCCCGGTCGGATCTGCGGAGGGAAGCCATTGCAGGATGTCGCGGGCGATCATACGGGCGCTCGGACTGTCTCTGTTCAGGCTTGTGGCCCCGGCGAGCATCCACCACGTGAGCCACGCCATCATGGTGAGGGAGGAGACAGCCGCGCAGAGGCCGAGCGCGGGGCGCAGAGTCCGGCCGCGCGAGGTGCCGATCCACAGACGTGCGCACTGCGTGACCCACCAACCGAAGGCTGCTCCCGCCGCCACAGGTATGAGCAGGACCAGCGGTTGCTCCGGCAGCCAGGACCAGCCCGCGCCGAAGCCGCTCAGGACCAGGCCGACCGACATCCCGGCCCCCAGCCACCCCCCGGCCCACCCCCCGGAGGGCACTCGGGAACCGGTCAGCAGGGCATACGCAACCGCCCGCCACAGGGCGACCACGATCACACCGGCCACCAGCGCACCAGGAATGACGACCAGGATCATCATCAGGTTGCTGGTGAAATTAACGTGATACAGCGCAATCTGCCGGAGCACCTGGGGTACGGCCATGACGGGCACGGTGCCGAGGAGGAAGAGGGGCAGGACGGCGATACGGAACAGCGGCGCGGGGTCAGCGAGTGCTCCCTGACGCAAGCCCCAACGCGGGTGCGTGCGCCACAGTTCGAGGAACGAGTCGAGAGTGCCGCGCGCCGTACTCCAGTGCGGCGTGGCGGTGACGGACCAGCCGTGCGGGTCCGCGCCCCAGCGCGCTGCGGTCAGGTCGGCGTAGATCTCCCGGCTCCGCAGGGTGTCGGAGCGGGTGAGATACAGCAGCACGACCATGACGACGGCCAACGTCGCCGCCCGGTCCAGCCGCGGCATGCCGCCGTTCGCAACGACCCCGTACGTCACATAGCCCAAGCAGAGCACGTACGGCAGCAGTACCAGCGCGAGGAAGACCCGCCACAGAGCTACCGTGAGGTAGGTCAGGGTGATGTCACGGTTGGCGATGTGGGCGAGCTCGTGCAGCAGCACAGCCTGGAACCGTTTTGGATCGCTGCGGCGGACGGCGAGCAGGCCGCCGTGAAGACAGACGACGGGACGGCGGGTGCGGCCGAACACCACTGCGCTGACGGAGGTGGCCGCGGGGTCGATCACCACCCGGGGCAGTGAAGCCACATCCGTCGCGGCGCACAGCTCGCGGAGTTGGGCAAGGAGTACACCGTCTGGATCGACTGACTCCAGCGGGACGACACGGCTGCGGCGGGCCTTCCACCGCGGCAGCACGGCGAAAAGCAGCCAGGCCATGACCATCAACAGCAGGGGCCAGCAGGCCAGCTGCCACCACGGCGGCGCGGGTGCCCAGGTGGTCATGCAGGACCGAAACGCTATGCCCTGACCGGTGATGCTGAGTGACGTGTTCCAGAAACTGCCGTCAGCAGGGTCCACACCTGCAGCGAGGGTGCATCCGGTCACGTCCCCGTCGGCTAGGACTCTGAATACCTCCAGGATCATGGCCCCGCCGGCGGTCAGCATCAGAAGCAACAGGGCGACGAACCGGGGGCCCGTTCCCGCGCCCAAGACCTTCTCGTTGATCCGAAGCCGCTCTTCCGGTCCGAGCCCGGCAGACACCTAGTCCTGCCCGGTGACCGAGCCCGTAGCGCCAGGATCGGCCGGAGACTCTGGCGCCGGCGGAGCGGGCGCATCCGATTCGTCGGACAGGGCCAGCCGAGCCACCACCGCATCGGCGATCTCGTCGGCCCGCTCAGCCGGGAGCCCACGCTGCTGGGCCGCCGCCAGGATGAGTGCCCGAACCTGTACCAGCTGATCCCGCGTCAGTGCCGAGACCGCTGCTACCGAGGCCGGTCGTCGCAACAGCCGCCGCATCATACCCGTCACCCTTTGGGAGGTGTGGGTCACCGTCGTGGCCACCATTTGCTGCGCCACTCCGTCGAGCACCAGCCACACGACGGGTGTCACCAGCGCGGCGACCTCTCCGATTCCGAACCCCAGCGGCTCGCGACGCCCGTCCCTGCGGCCTAGTCGCCGTATCACCGTGGCGTCGTCGAAGCGGCGAAGCCCCTCCACGAGCGGCAGTTCCTCCGGCGCGACGGACGCCACTACCGAGCACACCAGATCCCGCACCGGGTACAACTGACCGTCGCCGGGCCTGTCGGTTCCGGATTCCATTCGTCCCCCAGACATCCTGCACCTTCCCGGCCCGTATGGGACCGGCCTCACACGATTCACTGTGGCACGGGAAGTGACGGGGCCACCGAACTTTCAGGAACGAGGAGCGGTGCAATCAGGACGCCACGCCCGGGGCTCGGGCAGGGCCGGTGCCGAAGCCCACGGAGCCGAGCCCCGCCCCCATCGGAGCGCCCGTCAGCGCAGCGACTCGGGCGCTCCTCCCGGTGGACGATGCCCAGGTGCTGCGTGGCGGGGGTCAGTGCCACGTAAAGGTCACTGGTTCCGAACCGTCCGGACTTCACGACCAGGACGTGGCCGAATCCCAGTTCCTTGGCCTCACGCGGGCCCAGCAGCACCACGAGACGCGTGAGGTCGGGTTCAGCGTCCGGTGTGATCCCTTCGCCGACAAAAAGTCCGGCAAGAACGCCGAACGCGAGGAGCTGTGGAAGACCCTCGACCTCCCGCGCTGGGCGACACCCTCGTCGTCCCGTCGCTGGACCGGCTCGGCCGCTCCATCCAGGACCTCATCGCGATCGTGTCCGGCCTGCGCAAGCGCGGCATCGGGTTCACCTCGCTGCACGAGGTGCTCGACACGACCACGCCCGGAGGGCGCCTGGTCTTCCACGTGTTCGCGGCGCTGGCAAAGTTCATCCGCGAACTCATCGTGCAGGGCACCAACAAGGGCCTGGACGCCGCCCGCGCCCGCGGCGCCCGGCTCGGCCGCCCGCCGACGATGGCCGAGGAGCAGGTACGTCACGCCCGTGACCTACTCGCCCGCCCGGAGAACACCGTCGCCTCGATCGCGAAACCCCTAGGGCCAATACCGGTGACTTTGAGTCGTGCTGGTCGTTGGTTGTGGTGTGCCAAGGCCTGGACAGGTGAAGTCGTCGGGTGAGCGGTTGTCGGACCGGATCGCTCTGGGTGTGTTGACGAGGGTGTTTCCGCCCGGGTTGGTGGATGAGGTGATCGCGCAGTGCGGACGCCGGGAACAACGTGCCCGGTTGCTGCCGGCCCGGGTGGTGGTGTAC
>NZ_JBSFUB010000149.1:0-12749 GCF_053591575.1 Streptomyces altiplanensis
ACTCCGGTGCGGAGCGCCAGGCGCAGGAACGGGTCGTCCCCGGAACGGCGAGCGCGCACGCGGGCGCCCGTGCGGGCGCCCGCCCCTCCTCCGTGACTCACGTTCGGACGAACGGTGTTACGGCGTGACCTTCTCGATCTGGGCGCTGCCGGAGCCCGCGACCGTGCCGCGCGCGTTCACCAGCTGCACCTCGCCGAAGAAGCGCCGGCCATCGGGGGCCGCGCCGGCCACCACGACCTCGGCCTTCACCTGCGCCGAAGCGCCGTTGGCCAGCTTCACGACCTGCGCGTCGTCGACCTCGACCCGGCCGAGCGACGGCGCGAAGTACACGTCGCGGTAGTCGTACGCGGTGCCGGCGGCGCCGACCGCGTAACCGTCCACCTCGATGGTGTAAGTACCGGCCGCGGGCTTGACGAGGCTGACCGCCTCCTCCGAGTCGCCGTCCGCGGCCTGGCCGACCTGGACACCGTCCCTCTTGACCGTGAGGTCGAGGTCGGCGGTGGCGTCGGAGACCCCGCCGATGGCGACGTCGAAGCGCTCGACGCCCTCACCGATGGTGACCGTGGTGGTCTGCTTCTCGCCCTTCTTGATGCTCGGGCGCGCGTCCTTCGAGGAGCCGAGCGGGCCGCCCTTCAGCTTGCCGTCCAGCGTGGCGAAGCCGTTGGTGACCTTCCACTCGACCGGGGCCGGAGTGCCGGCCTTGGCCTCGGGGATGGTCTGCACGGCCGGGTCGAAGTCGGCGCCGAGCACCGACACGTCCAGCGTGTACGGGTTGTCGAGCAGCGGCGACGTGCGACGCGACTCGACCTCGATCTCCCACACACCGGCCTGCGGGTCCGCGTACGAACGCAGGTCCGGGCGGCAGGTGTTGGCCGGGTTCGTGTAGTTCGGGTAGCAGACGATCGACGACGTGGAGTCGACCGGGACGCCGTACGGGTGGATCGCGATGAACCGGGTCTGGCTGCCCTTCGCGAGACCGCCCAGCGCGACCTCCAGGGACTTCGCGCCCTCGGGGACGTTGACGAAGTACGACGTGCTGCTGTTGCGCTGCACCGAGCCGGAGCCCGAGAACGCGTAGGCGGGCTTCACCAGGTCCTCGGACACGACCACGGTCGAGAGGATCTGCTTGTCGACGCCCTCGGTGCGCTCGTCGTCCGCCTCCAGGACGGCGCTGTGCACACCGGCGGAGCCGGGCCTGGCCTGCACCTTGACGGTGACCGGCTTGTTCAGCGGCAGGTCGATCTCGTCGTCGCCCAGCAGGCGGAACGTGCCGTCGTTGTACTTCCAGTCCAGCTCGTGCTCGATCGCGCGGTCCGGGCCGCTCGTACGCGTGATGGTCACGTCGTACGTCTTCTTCTGCCCGGCCTTCAGGCCGCCCTCGCGGTCGTAGAGACCGGTGCCGAAGCCCGGCGTCTTGAGCGCGTAGTCGATCGCGGTGTCCACCGGGGCCTTGACCGCGTAGTCGTGCGCGGTCGCGCCGTCCTCGATCGCCTCCCAGGCGTCCACGACGTCGATCAGGCCGGAGCCCTGCTCGTGCGCCTGCGTGCCCTTGATCCGGTCGGCGGTGCTGGTCAGCGCGGTGCGCAGCTCGACCGGGGTCAGGTCGATCTTCTTCTGCTTCGCGGCCGAGAGCAGCAGCGCGCTCGCGCCCGCCGCCTGCGGCGAGGCCATCGAGGTGCCCTGGAGCATCGAGTAGCCGGCCGGGAGCTTGTAGCCGGCCTCGGCGACCGGGCCGCCGGGCGCCCAGGTCTGGGTGGTGTTGATGGACGCGCCGGGCGCGGAGATGGTCGGCGTGAAGCCGCCGTCCTCGCGCGGACCGCGCGAGGAGAACGGCATCATGGCGTACTTCTTCTCCACGACCGAGCCGTAGTTGGCGGCCCAGGTCTCCTTGGAGATGGACGCGCCGACCGAGACGACCTTGTCGGCCAGCGACGGGTCGCCGATGGTGTTGGTGCCGGGGCCGCTGTTGCCGGCCGAGACGACCAGCTGCACGCCGTACGTGTCGATGAGGCGCGTGTAGAGCTGGGCGCGCGCGTTGTTGCCGTCGTTCAGCGCGGGCAGGCCGCCGATCGACATGTTGACGATGTCGACGCCGCGCTTGGTGACGAGGTCGATCATGCCCTCGGTGAGCGCGACGTTGGTGCAGCCGCCGCTCCAGGTGCAGGCGCGCGAGGAGACCAGCTTGGCGCCGGGGGCGGCGCCGTCCATCCGGCCGCCGAAGAGGCTGTTGGCGGCGGTGATGCCGGCGACGTGCGTGCCGTGCGAGCCCTCGATGACACCGATGTTGACGTAGTCGGACTTCGCGCCCGCCGCGTTGACGACGACGTCCTTGCGGATCTCGGCGACGAACGGGATCTGCTCGACGACCTCGGTCGCCGGGTCGTCCTTGCCGAAGTACCGGACCTGGTGCTTGTCCTTGTACGGCTTCATCGCCTCTTCGTCGCCGAAGTCGGCGTCGTCGTCGAGGTCGACGCGGACCGTGCCGGCGGCGGCGTCGTACAGCACGCCCCACACGTCGGTGGTGTCACCGTCGCGGTTCAGGTCGCCCGCCATGTCGCCGCCCTTGGTGGCGGCCTCGGCGAAGGTGCGGAACATGTACGAGCCGGCCGGGGCCGAGTACGTGCGGCTGCCGGCGGTGAACACCGGGCCGGTCACGGCGCCGTTCATCCGCAGCCAGGTGCCGTCGCCGTCCGCGACCGGGTCGGTGGCCGTCACCCAGTCGACGATCTTGCGCTCGCCGGTGGTGGTCTTCTGGAGCGCCGGGTGGCCGAGGTCGACACCCGAGTCGAGGATGCCGATGGTGACCCCGCGGCCGTCGGCCTTCGGGTGGTCCTCGACGAACTCCACGGCGCCCGTCTCGAAGGACGGGTTGTACGGGTTCTTCGCGGGCGTCCGCTTCCCGGGGCCGGGGTACGCGCCCTCGGCGGCGGCCTCCGCGCCCTTGCCGCGGTCGGCCGCGGGCGTCGGGTCGTCCAGCAGGATCTCCTGCTTGAGGTCGATGCCGTGGACGGAGGAGAGCTTGGCGGCGGCCGTGATGGCCGCGTCCGCCTTGCCGGTGGGCAGGGTGGCCCGTACGTAACCGAGCTTGTCGTCCGTACGGCCGACCAGGCCGCCCTCCACGGCGTCGAGCTGGCGCGCGACCTGCTCGGTGGAGCCGGGCGCGGTGGCGACCATCAGCGTGACGCTCTTCGTGCCGTCGGCCTCCGCCTCCGCGAGCAGCTGGGCGTCGGCGGAACCGAGCTTCGCGGCGGCGGACTTGGGCGCGGGCGCCGTGGTCCGGGGGTCGTCGGAACCGGCCGCCAGGGCGGGTACCGGCGCGGCCGCACACAGCGCCGCGACCAGGCCCGCGGCGAGCGCTATGCGGGCCGCGGGTCTGGCCCCGGGTATGGAGCCGGATGATTCGAGGGTCATGGGCTTCCCTGTATGTGAAAGAAGGAGTCCGGAATACGGTGCCGGATGACCGCTCAGCCTCGCCTAAGTGATGGTCGTTTGGGGAGAGTTGTCGGGGGCGGAATTCCGTCGTGGCACACATCCGCCACCGCGCGGTATGCGCCATCGGGGCCGAACCGCCAGATATCGGGCGCCCCGTTCCGCGCCGCATAACAACCCCGTAACCTCGGCCAATGAACCGAGAGCTCAGGGTGGCGGCCTACGCCGTGTGTGTACGGGACGAACAGGTGCTCCTGGCCCGCTGGGTGGCGCCCGACGGCGCGAAGCGGTGGACGCTGCCCGGCGGCGGCATGGACCACGGCGAGGACCCGTACGACACGGTGATCCGTGAGGTGGAGGAGGAGACCGGCTACGCGTGCGAACCGGTCCGGCTGCTCGGCGTGGACTCCGTCACCCGCCGCTATCCGCGCAGGCTCGGCACGTTCGCGGACTTCCAGGGCCTGCGGATCGTGTACGAGGGCCGGATCACCGGCGGTGAACTCCGCCACGAGACGGCCGGATCCACCGACCTCGCGGCCTGGCACCCGCTGGACGAGGTGGCCCGCCTCGACCACGTCGAACTCGTCGACATCGGCATGGAGCTGTGGCGTACGAAACCGGCCGTGGGCCGCACCGCCTTCCCCGGCAGGTGAACGGGGAGTGAGCGCGGCCGCTCCGTCCGGGGAGGACATGATGGCGTTTTGCGGTGATCCGTGGGGGCAGTGATCCCTGACCGGTGATCGGCGCCGACCGTTGCGGAGCAGTTAACGCGCAGGTCATTCCGGATGCCAACGATCCAGTGGGGCAAGGGGGTTCCACCCCGGGCCCGGCCGATGCGATCGCACCCCGGGGAGACCGCGCCATGTCACGCCTACGCTCCGCAGCCGAATCCGCCCTCGACCGCCGCCGGTTCCTCGCCGTGACCGGGGCGGCCGGTGTTTCCGCCGGCCTCGGCCTCGCGCTCCGCCCGGAGGACGGTGTCCGGGCCGCGGCCGCCGGTGTTCCGAACCCGGCCGGCGCCCCCGCCGCTCCCGTCCCGCACGCGGCGTCGCCGAGCGCGGCCCCCGCCGCCGCCCCCGTCGCCGCCCCGGCCTGGGCCGCCACCACGCTGGGTACGGTCGCCACACCGCGCGGCCCCGCCCCCGGCTCCGGCTACCGGCGGCTCGGCGCGGGCCCCGGCTGGAAGCGCGTCGTACGGACCCCGCTCGCCGCCGCCCGCCCGGGGCGCGAGGACCGGCGCACCGCCCTCGCCTCCTTCGTGCAGCTCACCGACCTCCACCTCACCGACGTACAGCACCCGGTCCGCACCGAGTACCTGCGCGTCCGGGCGGCCGGCGCCTGGCGTCCGCAGGAAGCCCTCACCGTGCACGGCGCGATCGCGCTCGTGGAGCGGGTCAACGCCCTGCGCGGCGGGCCCGTGACCGGGGCGGACCTCGGCTTCGTGATGACGACCGGCGACAACACCGACAACAACAACAAGGCCGAACTCGACTGGTTCCTGCGCACCATGAGCGGCGGCCGCATCACCCCCGACACCGGCGAACCGGGCCGCTACGAAGGCGTCCAGGACTCCGGCCTGCCCCTCTACTGGCACCCGGACGCCGCCCTGCGCGACGCCGACAAGCAGCGCGGCTTCCCCCGCGTCGAGGGCTACCTCGCCGCCGCGCTGCGTCCCGTCAACAGCCCGGGCCTGCGCGTCCCCTGGTACTCCACCGTCGGCAACCACGACGACCTGCCCAGCGGCTGCTTCGCCAACGGCAACGCCTCCGGGTTCCTCGCCGACTTCGCCGTCGGCGGCCGCAAGCTGCTCTCCCTCCCGGTGTCCGACGCGAACGCGCTCGAAGCCGTACTGAAGAAGGGCGACGACCCGCGCGGCAGTCACTTCACCGACCTCCTGCGCCGCGAGACCCGGCGGATGCGCCGCATCACCCCCGATCCGGCCCGCGTCCCCTTCACGCCCCGCGAGTACGTCGAGGCGCACCTCGACCCGGCGTACGCGGGCGCGGGACCGGCCGGACACGGCTACACCCGCGAGAACGCCGACACCGGGAACCTGTACTACTCGTTCCGCGTCTCCGACGGCGTGCTCGGCATCAGCCTCGACACGACCGACCGGGGCGGCCACTTCGCCGGCTCGATCGGCGCGGCCCAGCTGGGCTGGCTGAGGCGGACGCTCGCCGCCCACCAGGACGACCACGTCATCGTCTTCAGCCACCACAACAGCTGGACGTTCGACGACGGCGGCGGCGACAGGATCCTCGCGCTCCTCAAGAGCAGCCGCAACGTCGTCGCCTGGATCAACGGACACAGCCACCGCAACGCGATCCTCGCGCACGACACGTTCTGGGAGATCTCCACCGCCTCGCACGTCGAGTTCCCCCAGCTCGCCCGGGTCGTCGAACTGACCGACAACCACGACGGCACGCTCTCCCTGTTCACCACGCTGATCGAGTCCGCCGCCCCGCACCGCACGGACTACACCGACCTCTCCCAGACGGGCCTGGCGGCCCTCTACCGCGAACTCTCCCTCAACGCGCCGGGCGCCCGGCAGAACCTCGCGGGTCCTGCGGACGCCCGGAACACGGAACTCCTCCTGAAGAAGCGCTGACACGGCCCGGCCGACACGGCCCGAAGGGGCACCTGCACCGCTCAGCGCGGCAGCGCGACGACATAAGCGGCCGGATCCCGGTCGGCCGAGGCCATCAGGGCGGTCCGCACGACAGCCGCCTGCTGCTCCGGCGACTCCCGCAGCTTCTTCGGCGTGAGGTGCACGACGGTGATGCCGAGCCGCTCCAGGTGCTCGCGCTTGCGGGCGTACTCCGTCCACTCCCCGAGCTCACGGCTCCGGTCGGACAGGGGAGAGCCCGTCGCGTCCCCGCCCTGCCGGGGCGCCCGGGTGTCCAGCTCCACGGCCACCGCCTGGTCGGGCCAGTAGATGTCGACGCCGCCGAGGTGGGGGCCGCCGGGCAGCCGCAGGTCGACGTTCCAGAGCGGGTCGGGCAGCCCGTGGTCGCGGACCATCGCGTACAGCCGGTTCTCGGCGACGGCCCGCCCCTCGGCGAGCAGCGAGTCGACGGCGTCGACGACGTACGGCCTGGACAGCAGCCGCGCGAGCGTCAGCTCCCTGACCACCGCCGAGGGTTCGCAGTGGAATCCGCGCACGGCCTCGGTGAGGAGCTGCCGTACGGCATCGGCGTCACTGAGGTGCGCGACGGTGTCCGCGAGGGCGCGGGCGACGGGAGCGACGGGCATGCCGCCGATCCGCTGGACCCGGGGCATCGTGTGGACCCGGACCAGGCGCGCGCACCCGATGGACCGCAGCCGCCTCGTGCGCGGCACCAGTACGTCGATCCGGTCGAGGGAGAACAGCGGGGGAGCGGTACGGAAGTGGTGCAGGGCGAGCGCGGCCGGCCCGGTGACCATGGCGTCGCCGTACGGGTCCGTCCCGCCCTCCGCCCCGGCCTGCGCCGGCACCACCGCGTCCGCGGGCGGCCGCCCCGCGTACAGCAGCGTGGCGTGCAGCCGCTCCTCGCCGGAGGGCGGGCCGGGGTGCAGGACGAAGACGCCGGGCAGGATCTGCTGCCAGGGGCCGCCGGGCCGGCACTGGGCGGCGGCCTTGGCGGCGGACACGCCGCGCGTACGCAGCTGCGCGGCGGACAGCACGCGCTGCTGGGCGTCGGCGAGGTGGGCGAGGGGGCGGCGGGAGACCGGGGTGTTGTGGTTCATGTCCCGGGGTTTCCCGCCCGCACCCCACCCGCTAACCGCTGTTACACACCCGTCGACAATCCGGGACAACTCCGCACTAAAGTACGGCCGTTCGATTGCCGAAACCCTACCCGCCGGGCGGGACGGGGGCCTTGGTCCCCGCCCCGCCCGGTGACGGGGCCCTCACACCGCCGCGGCCCGGTCGCACACCTGTCCCCGCAGCGCCCGCGCCAGGTCGTCCCGCGCCTCCAGCACCAGCCGCCGCAGCGCCGGTGCCGCGTCCTCGTGAGCGGCCAGCCACGCGTCCGTCGCGTCCAGCGTGCGCCGGTCGCCCTGGAGCGCCGGGAACAGCCCCGACACCACGTCCATCCCGATCTGGATCGACCGCTCGGCCCACACCCGCTCGATCGCGGCGAAGTACTTCTCGGCGTACGGGGCGGTCAGCTCCCGCTGCCCGGGCTGCATGAAGCCGTCGATCGTGGCCACGACCAGCGCGTTCGACAGCGCGTCGGACTCCACCACCGCCGCCCACGCCTGCGCCTTGACCGCGGCCGAGGGGCGCGACGCGAGGCACCGCACCTGGTGGCGCTTGCCCGACGCCGTGTCGTCCCGCGCCAGCTCCGCGTCGATCGCCTTCTCGTCCGCCACGCCGTGCGAGACGAGCGGGCCGAGGAACGCCCAGCGCAGTTCCTGGTCCACCTCCAGGCCGTCGATCCTGGCCGTGCCCTCCAGCAGCCCCCGGAGCAGCTGGAAGTCCGCGTCCCGGCAGGCCGTCGCCGCGAAGAACCGCGCCCACGTCAGCTGGTGCTCACTGCCCGGCTCCGCGATCCGCAGCTCCCGCAGCGCGCCCTCCGCGAGGAGCCGCCCGCCCTCCTCCCGCCACTCGGGCGCCGCGTAGTGCGTCAGCGCGGACCGTGTCCACGCGTGCAGCATCTGGAGCACCCCGATGTCGCTCTCGCGCCCCGCGAACCTCAGCACCAGGTCCACGAAGTCCCGCGCCGGCAGCAGCGCGTCCCGCGTCAGGTTCCACAGCGCGGACCAGCACAGCGCCCGCGCCAGCGGGTCGCTCACGTCGTCGAGGTGCGCGCGCAGCGTGGCGAGCGACTCCGGGTCGAAGCGGATCTTGCAGTACGTCAGGTCGTCGTCGTTGACGAGCACCAGGTCCGGCTTCTCGCTGCCGACGAGCTCCGCCACGACCGTGCGCGGGCCGGCGACGTCCACCTCGGCGCGGGCGTACCGCACGAGCGCCCCGCCGGCCTCCTCGCGCCGGTACAGGCCCACGGCCACCCGGTGCGGACGCAGCTCCGCATGGGGCCCGGACGCCTCCTGGAGCACCGCCAGCTCGGTGATCCGCCCGGACGAGCCGTACGTGACCTGCGGGGTGAGCGAGTTGACCCCGGCGGTCTGGAGCCACGCCCGCGACCAGCTCGCGAGGTCCCGCCCGGACGTCTCCTCCAGTACCGCCAGCAGGTCCTCCAGCCGGGTGTTCCCGTACGCGTGGCGCTTGAAGTACCGCCGGGCGCCCTCCATGAAGGCGTCCTTGCCGACGTACGCGACGAGCTGCTTCAGGACGGAGGCGCCCTTGGCGTACGTGATCCCGTCGAAGTTGAGCTTCGCGTCCTCCAGGTCGCGGATGTCGGCCGTGACCGGATGCGTCGAGGGCAGCTGGTCGGCCCGGTACGCCCACGACTTGCGGTTGTTGGCGAAGGTGATCCACCCGTTGGTGAAGCGCGTCGCCTCGACCATCGAGTACGACCCCATGAAGTCGGCGAAGGACTCCTTCAGCCACAGGTCGTCCCACCACTGCATGGTGACGAGGTCGCCGAACCACATGTGCGCCATCTCGTGCAGGATGACGTTGGCCCGCCGCTCGTACGACGCCCGGGTGACCTTCCCGCGGAAGACGTACTCCTCGCGGAAGGTCACGCAGCCCGGGTTCTCCATGGCGCCGATGTTGTACTCGGGCACGAAGGCCTGGTCGTACTTCCCGAAGGGGTACGGGTAGTCGAAGTTGTCGTGGAAGAAGTCGAGCCCCTGCTTGGTGACCGTGAAGATGTCGTCCGCGTCGAAGTGCCGGGCGAGTCCCTTGCGGCACATGGCGCCGAGCGGGATCTCGATCTCCGTGCCGTCGCCGAGCGTCCGCCGGTACAGGTCGCTCTCGTAGTGGTACGGACCGGCGACGACGGCGGTGATGTAGGTCGAGATCGGCCTGGTCCCGGCGAACCGCCAGACCCCGTCGTCCGTCACCTCGCCCACGCCGTTGCTCCACACGGTCCATCCGTCGGGAGCGGTCACCTCGAACCGGAACGGCGCCTTCAGGTCCGGCTGTTCGAAGTTGGCGAAGACGCGCCGCGCGTCGGCCGGCTCGTACTGCGTGTAGAGGTAGACCTCGCCGTCCTCCGGGTCGACGAAGCGGTGCATGCCCTCGCCCGTGCGGCTGTACGCGCACTGGGCGTCCACGACCAGGACGTTCTCCTCCCGCAGCCCCGCCAGCGCGACCCGCGTCCCGTCGAAGACGGCCGCCGGGTCCAGCGCCTCGCCGTTCAGTGTGACCGCCGTCACCGACGGCGCGAGCAGATCGGCGAAGGTGTCCGCGCCGGGGCGCGCGCAACGGAAGCGGACGGTGGTCACCGAGCGGAACGTGCGTGGCTCCTCCCCGCCTTCCCCGACCGCGGACCGCAGGTCGAGGGCCACTTCGTACCCGTCGACGGACAGCAGTTCGGCCCGCTCGCGGGCCTCGTCGCGGGACAGATTCTCACCGGGCACGGGCACTCCTTCGTGTCTCGTTCGAACATGCCGATACTCCCATGCGGTACGGGCGCCGCACGCGCGGGAATGCCTCCGGCGACCAGCGGTGTTGCCACCGTCGAGGTGCGACCGCTTCGTCAATGAGGAGAGACATGTCCGAGAACGGCAGGACCACCGCCGACTTCTGGTTCGACCCGCTGTGTCCCTGGGCCTGGATGACGTCCCGGTGGATGCTGGAGGTCCAGAAAGTCCGTGATGTGGAGGTCCGCTGGCACGTCATGAGCCTGGCCGTGCTGAACGAGGACAAGCTCGACGAACTGCCCGAGCAGTACCGCGAGCTGCTCGGCCCCAGGGGCTGGCGCCCGGTACGGGTGGTGACGGCGGCCCGGGAACTGCACGGCGACAAGGTGGTCGGCGACCTGTACACCGCGCTCGGCACCCGTTTCCACAACAAGGGCGAGGGCGCGACCCTGGAGGCGATAGCCGGCGCGCTGGCCGACGTGGACCTCCCGGCGGACCTGATCGGGTACGCCGACAAGGACACGTACGACGCCGAGGTGCGCGCCTCCCACAAGGCGGGCATCGACAAGGTGGGCCAGGAGGTCGGCACCCCGGTCATCTCGGTCCCCGGCGCGGACGGCGAGGAGGTCGCCTTCTTCGGCCCGGTGGTCACCCCGGCGCCGAAGGGCGAAGAGGCGGCGCGCCTGTGGGACGGCACGCTGATGGTGGCGTCGATCCCCGGCTTCTACGAGATCAAGCGCACGCGTACGCAGGGTCCGGTCTTCGACTGACGGCGGCGCTCCTCGGGCCTGTCGCCCACCCGTGCATGAAAACGGCCGGCCCCCGCGAGTCACGTCCTCGCGGGGGCCGGCCGTTTCATCCGCCTGCAGGTGAAAGGTGAGAAGACGATCACGAGCAGGACGCCTCTGCGTGCTTACGGCGCGAGCAGCAGGTTGTTCGCGCGCTCCGTGGCGGCGGTGTAGCGCTTCGCCACGTCCTGCCAGTTGACGACCTTCCACATCGCCTCGATGAAGTCCACCTTCTGGTTCTTGTACTGAAGGTAGAAGGCGTGCTCCCAGGCGTCGAAGACCAGGATCGGGACGGACCCCTGGCCGACGTTGCCCTGGTGGTCGTAGATCTGCTCGACGATCAGACGGCCGCTGACCGGCTCGTACGCGAGGACGCCCCAGCCCGAACCCTGTGTGGTCGCGGACGCCTTGGTCAGCTGGGCCTTGAACTTGGCGAAGGAGCCGAAGGACTCGGCGATCGCGTCCGCGAGCTCACCGACGCCGTCCTTCTCCAGCGGCTCGCCGCCGCCGTCGCCGGTCATGTTGTGCCAGTAGATGGAGTGCAGGATGTGGCCGGAGAGGTGGAACGCGAGGTTCTTCTCCAGGCCGTTGATCGTCCCCCAGGACTCCTTGTCGCGCGCCTCTTCGAGCTGCTCCAGGGTGTCGTTGGCGCCCTTCACATAGGCCGCGTGGTGCTTGTCGTGGTGCAGCTCGATGATCTGCGGATTGATGACAGGTTCGAGCGCCGCGTAGTCGTACGGAAGTTCAGGAAGTGTGTACATGGCCATGTCCGAGCCCTCCGACTGCTTATTGCGACCAATATGCAAGTGCAGATTAGCAGCAGGAGGGCGCGGGGATGATCAGGCCCGGGTCGTCCGTTGGTCCTAGGACCCGGCGGCGTCCCTCGCCAGGACCGCGAGATCCGGGAAGTCGGTCACGACCGCGTCGACGCCGAGCCCGTAGTGCAGCGCGTACTCCGCGAAGGCGTCCCCGAAGCCGTCGGGCGCGGTGCCGCGGCGGAATCCGGCGGGCAGGAACTGGTTCTCGCTGCGGAAGGTGTACGCCCCGACCTTCAGCCCCGCGGCGTGCGCGTCCGCGAGCAGCGGCGACGGCGCCACCACCGACGACTTGTCCGGGCCGATCCAGTCGGCGTACTCCGCGATCTGCCGCAGACCGGCCGGCGTCATCATCTCCCTGTACGTCGCCGGGTGGCCGTACGGGCCGCCGTTCCCCGTCCCCAGCGCCTGCCACAGCGGCAGGCGCAGCCGTGCCTCCGCGATCCGGATCAGGCTCGACGGCTCGAAGGACTGGACGACGCACTCGTGGGCGCCGAGCCGGTTGCGCCGGATCACGCGGACGAGCTCCGGTTCGAGGGGCAGGCCGATCGAACGGAAGTAGGTGGGGTGCTTCGTCTCCGGGAACACGGTGACCGTCCGCCCGTACCGCTTCGACAGCCTCCTCGCCAGATCCACGACCTCCTGGAAGGTCATGACCTCCAGGCGGCCGTCGAAGACGGTGTTCCTGTTCCTGACCAGCGGCAGGCGCTCGACGGCGCGCAGCGTCTTCAGCTCGGCGAGCGTGAAGTCCTCCGTGAACCACCCGGTGACGGACCGGCCGTCCACGGTCTTCGTCGTACGCCGCGACGCGAACTCCGGGTGTGCCGCGACGTCCGTCGTCCCGGAGATCTCGTTCTCGTGCCGTACGACGAGGACATGGTCCCTGGTCGGTACGAGGTCGGGCTCGATCCAGTCGGCGCCGGTCTGGACGGCGTGCGTGTACGACGCGGCGGTGTGCTCGGGGCGCCAGCCGGCGGCGCCGCGGTGCCCGATGACGACAGGACCCTTGCGCGGGCGCGGCTCGGCGGCGGAGGCACTCGCCGCGGGCATCGCGGCGGCGGCGGAGGCGGCGCCGGCGGCGAGCAGTACGGAGCGGCGTCTCGGCTGTGCGGACATGGAAGTCTCCCTACGAGAGCGGACATGGAAGAGGGGGTGCCTCTATGTCCTTCGTCAAGGATGTGGTGCCTGGTTTGTGACTGTTTGGGGTGGTCATGCGGCGAGGGTGACGGTGGGGGTTCGGGAC
>NZ_JBSFUB010000150.1:0-12419 GCF_053591575.1 Streptomyces altiplanensis
CGCTGTCCGCCGAGCCCTTCCCCTTCTCCCAGTTCAGCGCCGACGCCACCGCGCTCTACCGGTACCGGGCGGAGCAGGCATGAGCAGCGAGACCACGACTCCGGAGGCGGCGGCGCCAACCGGCGGAACGCAGCCGGAGAGCGCGAGCGGTACGGACACGGACATGACCTCCGACGCCGCTGCCGTGCCCGGTGACCTGGCGATGACCCGCGTCCTGTGGCCCTTCATGCTGGCCTCCGCCGTCGGCCTGGTGCCCTTCACCATCTACAGCACCTTCCTCGTCCCCATGGCCGAAGTCTCCGGCGGCGGCATCGCGGCGCTGGGGCAGCTGCGCGGGCTCGGCGGCCTGGCCGCCCTCGCGGTGGGGACCGCCCTCGCGCCGCTGATCGACCGCGTACGCCGGGAGTGGGCCGCCGCGGGCGGTCTCGCGGTGCTGGCGGTCTCGGCGGCGCTCGGTGCGAGCGGCGAGTTCCTGCTGCTGGCGGCGTTCTGCCTGCTGGTCGGCGCCGGCACGGCCGTACTCAACCCGGCGCTGACCGCTGCCGCGGCGGACCGGTTCGACAACGACGCCGCGGCGGGCCGCGCCGCGACCCTCATCACCGCCACCCAGTCGCTGACCGCGCTGCTCGCCGCGCCGCTCGTGGCCCTGCCGGCCCTGGTATGGGGCTGGCGGGGCGACCTGTGGGCCATCGCCGCGATCTGCGCCGTCCTCGCCCTGTACTTCCTCCTGCGCGGCCGCCGGAAGACCGGGACGGAGGCCGCCGAGAAGACGGAGCGGCCCGGCTACCTGGAGTCCTTCCGGCTTCTCGGTGCCCTGCCGGGCGTGGTACCGCTCATCCTGGTCGCCATGCTGCGAACGGCCGCTTTCATGGGCTACCTCGCCTATCTCGCCGCCTTCTACGACGAGCGGTTCGCACTCGCCCCTGAACCGTTCGCGATCGTGTGGACGCTCAGCGGCACCGCCTTCTTCCTCGGCAACCTGTTCGCCGGACGGCTGCTCAGCTCCGACCGGGCGACGATCCGGGCGGAACGCCTGATGACGTTCGGGCTGATCGTGGCACTGGCCGCACTCGTCGGTGTCTTCTTCTCCCACACCCTGTGGCTGGCCCTGCCCCTCACGGCTCTGGTCGGCGCCGGTCACGCGACGGTCGCGGCCTGTGTCACCACCTTGCTGGTACGGCGCTGCGGCTCCCTGCGCGGCACGGCGCTGAGCGTCAACGCCGCCGGGATGAGCTTCGGCGTCTTCCTCGGCGCCGGACTGGGCGGTGTGGGCCTGGCCCTCGGCGGCTTCGCTGGCACGGCGGCGGTCCTCGGCGGGCTGACCCTCGTGGCCCTCGTCCTCGGCCGCCTCGCGGCCCGCTCCCCGGCACCGGCCGGGGAATGAACGGAAGCCCACCGCGAGCCGAGGGCCCGGCACGCGGTGGGCTCCACCGAACCGGAAAAGCTTTCAGCAGGGGGTCGGCCATGACCGTCACACCACCGGAGACGAACCGGCGCGCGTCCCGCCAGCGCGCCGCCGTGGAGAAGGCGCTGGCCGATCACGCCGAGTTCGTCTCGGCACAGGAGCTCCACGGGACGATGAGCGAGTCGGGCGTCCGCGTCGGTCTCACCACCGTGTACCGCGCACTCCAGGTCCTGGAGCAGTCCGGTGCCGCCGACGTCGTCCGCGACGAGGTCGGCGAGCGGCTCTACCGGTACCGCCGCCCCGAGGCCGGCCACTGCCACTACCTGCTGTGCCGCCGCTGTCGCCGCCACGAGCCGCTCGACACGGATGCCGTCGAGGAGTGGGTCGCGGCCGTCGTACGGTCGTCGGGCTTCGCGGCCGTCGAACACACCCTGGAGCTCACCGGGGTCTGCGCCGGCTGCCGAGCGACGGGGGCGCGGCACAGCGGAGTTGCTCCCCCTCATGGGGCGACACCGAAGCGTGCGGGGGACGCGTAGCCTCGAACGCATGCACATTGTTGCGGTTCTCGCACTCGACGGGGTGTCGGCCCTCGATCTCGCCATCCCCTGCCAGGTGTTCGCGCTCGTCACCGGTCCCGACGGATCGCCCTCCTACGAGGTCCGTGTGTGCGTCGACCGCGACACCGTGGCAACGGCCGGGCCCACGGCACCGTTCCGGGTCTCCTCCTCGTACGGATGGGACGAGGTGCCGGCCGCAGACACGGTCGTCGTGCCCGGCATCCCCGCGGACGGCACGCCCGATCCCCGGGCGGTACGACTGCTGCGGGAGGCGGCGGACGGCGGAGCCCGTATCGCCTCCATCTGCACCGGGGCCTTCGCCCTCGCGCACGCCGGACTCCTGGAGGGGCGCAGGGCGACCACGCACTGGCGGTTCGCCGACGCCCTGGCCGAGCGGTTCCCCGGGACCAGCGTCGACCCGTCCGTGCTCTACGTCGACGAGGGGACGGTGCTCACGTCGGCCGGCATCGCCGCGGGACTGGACCTGTGCCTCCACATGGTCCGCCGCGACCACGGCGCGGCGGCCGCGGCGGCGGCCGCGCGGATGCTGGTGATGCCCCCCCAACGCACGGGCGGGCAGGCGCAATTCATCGAGTACCGCACACCCGGGACGGATTCCTCCGATCTCGGCGAGACCCTTCAGTGGATGCGCGGCAAGCTCGGCGAACCGCTCTCCCTGGCCGACATCGCCGCGCACGCGATGATGAGCAGGCGCAGCCTGGCCCGCCACTTCCGCGCCCAGACCGGTACGACGCCGCTGCGCTGGCTGCTCGCCCAGCGCGTCCAGCGCGCCAGGGAACTCCTGGAGACGACGGGGCTCCCCCTGACACGTGTCGCGGAGGCGACCGGCTTCGGGTCGGTCGAGACCCTCCGCCACCATTTCACCCGCCAGGTCGGGACGACTCCGTCCGCATACCGGGCCGCCTTCCACCACTGACGGCACCGGGCCATTGGCTCTGTCCCTGGCCGTATCTTGCGCACCATGGGCACGCGCGCCGGTGTCGCCGGCCCGCGCCCGCCGGGAGACTGAACGTGTTCTCGCGTCCCGGTGCGAGCCGGGAGCCCACCACGTTCCCCCGTCACGGAGGCCTTTCATGCCTTCCCTGTCCGTACGTCCCCGCCGCACGCGGCCCCTGCGCGTCCACACCGTGCTCTACGACGGCGTGGAAGAACAGGACTTCGCCGGTCATATCGAGGTGTTCGGCATCGTCGGCGAGGAACACCTCGCGCAGTCGTTCGTCACCGTGGACGGAACCCGCCGGGTGACGACCTCCGCCGGCATGGAGATCGTCTGCCGGAACGTCTGGGCGCCGCGCTCCGCCGACGTGATCATCGTCCCCGGCGGAGGCTACGGCGAGGGCTCCGGCCTCCAGCGGGAGATCCGGCGCGGCACCCTGCCCCGGGCGCTCGCGGCCGCCCGGCGGGACGGTCTGGTCATGGGCGCGGTATGCACGGGCACCCTGCTGCTGTCCGCCGCCGGCCTGACGGCCGGACGCCGCTGCACGACGCACCACATCGCCCGGGAGGACCTTCGGGCCCAAGGCGGTCACGTGGTCGGCGGCCGGGTCGTCGACGACGGCGACCTCGTCACCTGCGGAGGGGTCACCCCGGGCCTCGACCTGGGGATCTGGCTGATCGAGCGGTTCTTCGGACCCGACACGGCCCTGTTCGCCGAGGAAGTCCTCGAGTACCAGCGCCGGGGCATCGTGAACACCGCCTGACCTGTGCCGCGTCCCATCACCCCCTCGCCCCCCGTTTCCCTCCACCGGTACGCACCGCACTCGACACGAACGGCTTGCCCATGACCACCTACGGCATCCTCCTCTTCGACACCGTCGAGGAACTCGACTTCGCCGGCCCCTGGGAGGTCCTCACCACCTCCGCCGCCCTGCGGGAAGGGGCGGACCGCGCCCTGCTCCTCGCCGAACACCCCGGTCCCGTCCACTGCGCCAAGGGGATGCGCGTCCTGCCGGACCACACCCTGGACGACCACCCCCCGCTCGACGTGCTGCTGGTCCCCGGAGGATCCGGCGCCCGCGAGACCGAACCGCACAACCCGCGCGTCACCACATGGATCAGCACCCAGGCCGCGCGAGCCGAATGGGTCGTCGGCGTCTGCACCGGCGTCTTCCTCCTGCACGCCGCCGGCCCGGCGCGCGGCCGCCGGGTCGCCACCCACTGGCAGTACGAGGAGGCGCTGAGGGCGCGCGGCGACGTCACCGTCGTGTCCGACGCCCGGTACGTCGTGGACGACCGGCTGCTGACCAGTCAGGGCGTGTCCGCCGGCATCGACAGCGCGCTGTGGCTCGTGGGGCGCCTGCACGGCCGCGAGCACGCCCGGGCGGTGCGCCGGGAGATCCAGTACGACCCCGCCCCGCCCTACCTCGCCGACGAACCGCTCGCCGGTTGACCACTTCGATCGACCGTCGACCACCTGCCCAGGAGCTTCACGTGAACCGACGCACCCTGCTGCGCACCGCGACCGCCCTCTCCGCCGCGGGCCTCGCCACCGGCGTCCCCACCGCCACCGCCGCCACCGCGACCGGAACCGCCGCGTCGTCCGGATCCGGCCGCCGCGCCCCCTTGCGCGCCCAGGTCGTCCTGTTCGAAGGCGTCGAGGAACTCGACCTCGCCGCGCCCTACGAAGTGCTCTCGGCCTCCGACCACTTCACCGAACGCGACGTCCAGGTGCACTACGTCGCCCTCGACGGTCCCAGGACCGTCACCGCCGCCTTCGGCACCAGGCTCCGCGCCGACCACCGCTGGGCCCCCGAGGAGGCAGACCTCCTCGTCGTGCCCGGCGGCGGCTACGCCCGCCGCGAGGACCCGGGGGTCTGGGCCGAGATCCGCCGGGGCGCCCTGCCCCGGGCCCTGGCAGCCGCCCGCCTTCAGGGACTGACCATCGCCGGTCTGTGCACCGGCGTGATGCTCCTCTCTGCCGCCGGTCTCACCCGTGGCCGCCCCTGCACCACCCACCACCGGGCGCAGCCCGACCTCGTCGAGCAGGGCGGCGTGCTGAAGAAGGCACGGGTCGTCGACGACGGCGACCTGGTCACCGCCGGCGGCGTCACCTCCGGCCTGGACCTCGCCCTGTGGCTGGTCCACCGCGAACTGGGCGTCGACGCCGCGCTCGGCCTGGAGGCCATGCTGGAGTACGAGACCCGCGGCACCGTCTGGACCTCCTAGCGCGGTGTCACGGAGATGTGCATGAGCACGCGACATGCCCTCGGCCCTACTGATCTTTTCGTTAGTTCTGTGGGCTTGGTGGGTGGATGGTGAGTCCGGTGTGGGTGAGGAAGAACCAGGGCAGTTGCGGGTTGTGATTGATGCGGTGGATGCCTTGTTCGGTGGCGTCGGCGACATCGGCGAGGTGGTCGCCGGCGAGGTTGGCGAGTTCGCGTTTCTTGAGCGAGGACCACAGCAGTTCCACCGGGTTCAATTCGGGCGCGTAGGCGGGTAATCGCTCCAGGGTCAGCCAGTCCTGCTCGGCGCCCCAGGCCCGCATCGCCCGGCTCCAGTGGGCGGACAGCCCGTCCCACACCAGCACCACCCGCTCGCCGCGGTAGAACGCCTTGAGCTGTTCCAGGACCTCGATGAGGCCGGCAGTGTCGTAGCTGCCGGGCTTGATATGGAAACACAACCGAGGCCCGCGCTCGGGGTCGGCAGCGTGGTAGCCGAGGGCCGCGGCCATCGAGGCGCGTTTCCAGTTCAGCCGGTGCCGCAGGAGAGGTGTGTGGCCGCGGGGTGCGTAGGTGCGGCGGACCTGCGGTAGCAAAGAGACGCCTGATTCGTCGAGGAAGACGACTCAGGCACGTGTGTTCACCGCCCCTTTTTGATGCGCGGCCACTCGTGCGCGATCCAGCGGGCGATCTCCGATTCGTCCCGCTCGACCGCCCGTCGTTCGGGCCGCTGCAGACTCCACCCGAGCCGGCCGGTCAGCAACCGCCACACCGACGCCGCGACAAAACCACTCCGGTCACCCGCTCGACGACCAGACCGACTCGCTCCAATGTCCACAGATCAGCCTCGAAGCCCTGGGCTTGGGCGCCTTGCTCCAGTGCGGTCCGCACCTGCTCGACCTGGATGTCGTCCAGCTTGGGCGGACGACCGGTGGCCGGACGCCGACGCAAAGCATCGGCGCCGCCCTCCTCCCAGACCCGTTTCCACCGCCGGACACTCTCCTCGCTGGCTCCCAGCATCCGCGCGATCTCGGCACCCGAACGTCCCTGATCGAACAACTCGGCCGCCCGCACACGCCGCGCCTCGGCCAACTGCGGCCGCGGCAACGGAGGAAGGGCGGCGCCGGCTGCGGGGGGCGAAGGTCGATAAGCCACCCCGACAGCCTCCCACCCACACCGTCACCACACCCACCGAACTTACGGAAAGATCAGTAGCATCGCCCGCAGCCGCACAGGGCCTTCCGCCGGCGCGAATTCCTCGACCGTCATGCGCACTCCTCAGCCGCTGGCCCACGGGCGACGACGACGCCGGCCGCCCCCACCCCGGTCGGCCAGGGAACCTTCGACATCCTGGGACAGTTGGCGACCGGCCTCACGCAGGCCAGCCGATGAGCTCCCCCGCGCGCAGGACGCGCAGGCGGCCGACCACGGCCAGGCGTTCGCCGGCGCGGCGGCGTACCCGCAGGCCGGGCAAGCGGCGCCAGCGTGCGGACGACCGTCTGATCGCTTGTGGCCGCCGTGAACTGGCTGCTCGCCCATTGGTGGATCCTGATCATCTTCGCCGCGCTCGCGGTGCTGGCGGGCGGCGGCTGGCTCTACCAGCAGCAGAAAGCGCGGTGGGAAGCGGTCCGCGCGCAGGGTCTGCGCTACGGGCTGTCGCAGCTGGAGGCCTTGCACCACTCGGGGTTCGAGGACGTGGTGCGGGAGCTGATGCGCCGCGACGGCTGCCCGAACGCAATCCGTGTCGGGGGCGGTGGGGACCTGAGGGCGGACGTGAAGGCCACCGACCCCTACGGGCGCCGCTGGGTGATCCAGTGCAAACACCGCCCAACGGCTCCTCTGGTTCCCCGGTGGGCACACCGGACCTGCAGGTCCTCAACGGCACCGCCCGCCAGGTCCACGGCGCCGACATCGCGGTGATCGTGACCAACGGCCGGGTCACCGCACCCGCCGTCGCCTTCGCCAAGCAGCAGCGCCTGCATGTGGTCGACCACCACACCCTTGCCGTGTGGGCCTCCGGCTCACGCCCGGTGTGGGAACTCCTGCGGGCTGTCCCGTCACCTCGCAAGACGACCGCCTGCTCCTGACAAGTGGCTACCAGCCACACCGCTGGGCCATGGAGATCATGGCAGCGGCCGGCTGACAGGTGGTCACATGGCTTGGCGGCCGACAGTGACGCAGAAGGCATGGCACACCGCCATCACGATCTCCAGGACGTGCTGACCGATCCGGCCCGGGTCGGTGGCCAGCACCGACGGCAGCGTGCTGCTGCTGTCCCACACCGTGACGTGGACCGCGCCCTCACAGGCCTCGAGATCCAGCAGGCACGGGCCGGACGCGTACTTGCGGGCGTTGGTCACCAGCTCGCTCGCCACCAGCTGCACCATGGTCATCGCCCGAGCCGAGACCGGCACGTCATGCACCGCCTGCAGTGACGTGAGGAAGTCGCGGGCCACGGCCCGGGCTTCGGCGATCTCGGCACTGCCCTCGGGGACGGTTGGCTGCCAGGCCAAGTACCTCTGCCTCTCACGAACAAAAATCTGTGCTCGTCGGAGTAGACATTGGGTGGTGGTGTGGTTATGGTTTCTCTCGTACCGCAGAGAGAACGCAGGGCCTGGCAGAGATGAACTGCCGGGCAGCAGGACCGCAGTTGTAGTTCGCAGGGCGGTGCGGTGGTGGAGTTTCGGAGCCAGGGTGGTTGCAGGACGGCGACGGGACTGACGACCGGACCGGGTGGCCCGCGGTGATCAGGGGCCGCCGTGAGCAGTACCGCAGTTCACGCGGTGTCAGTACCCGCAAGTGCAGTTCGCAGTACCCAGCAGTGAATCAGTGAGCGGTACCTCGGTGAAGGCGTCGGCTGCGGGCGCGCGCACCGGGAGGTTCGGCAGTGGGGTTCCAAGCCGGAGCAGACGCAAGACGGGCAACGGGGCTGGCTGTCGAAAGGGTGGCGCTGTGACAGGCCACTGAGCAGGTCGCATCACCAGCAGTACGCTGTAGAGCAGTAGGCAGTACCCGTTTGGCAAGTAGTTGATCCCAGAGGGAAGAACGGAGGAACGAGGCGCCATCAGGATCGCCCGGACGCGCGTCTTGAGTCCGGGTACCGCAGGACATCCGATAGTGAGGTGGTCTCCGGTCAAGCAACCGCGATCCCCGCACCCCCGACAGCAATCAGGTCGGGCACGCGGACACAAGAGGCCGGCGCAGTAACCAGGGCCGGCAGATGGTGTAGCAGTTCCTTCGGGGCCCTGGTGCCAATGGCACCAGGGCCCCTCCAGCATGTTCCACAGGAAGGTGCGATGACCGCAGACGACCCCTACAGCCGTCTCGACGACGATGACTACCCCGCCTACACCACGGGCCGAGCGGCCGACATGATCGGCACCACCCCGAACTTCCTGCGCGCCCTCGGCGACGCCCGCCTGATCACCCCGCTCCGCTCCGCCGGCGGACACCGCCGCTACTCCCGCTACCAGCTGCGTACCGCCGCACGCGTCCGGGAACTCGTCGACCAGGGCACCCCCATCGACGCCGCCTGCCGCATCGTCATCCTCGAAGACCAGCTCGAAGAAGCCCAGCGCATCAACACCGGACACCGACACACCGCCGAAGTGGCGAATCCGACGGCCGCGGCCTGAGACGACCGGGTCAGTCCTTCGTTGCTGACGCCCGCACCCTCTGCCCGGGACGCACAGCGTTCCGGGCATCGCAGGTCAGGTCCCGGGCCGCCCCGCACCTTCTCCTCAACCGTTAACGGCCGGTGCAGACATGATCGGTGTTTGAAAACCTCCGCGCGGTGCAGACGATCGTTAACACCGGCTTTATTCACCGAGGTAGGAGACGCATCATGGGCATTGTGGCTTGGATCCTCATTGGTCTGCTCGCGGGCTTCATCGCCAAGGCGCTGATGCCGGGCAAGGACCCGGGCGGCGTCATCATCACCATGCTCATCGGTATCGCGGGCGGCCTGCTCGGCGGCTTCCTCGGCAAGGTCATCTTCGGAGTCGACTCCATCGACGGCTTCTTCGACCTCTCCACCTGGATCGCTGCCATCATCGGCTCGGTCATCTTCCTCGCCGTCTACCGACTGATCACCGGCAACAAGCGACACCACAGCCACGCCTGACACAATCTCACCCCGAACGGAAAACGGCTCCCCCTCTGCCGAGGGCGGAGCCGTTCCGCTGCTGTGCGGCAAACCCTTTGAGGTCGTTTTCTCTCGGTGTTTGATCCCTGGATCGGCCGGTTGGTGTGTGGTGTCGGGTCGCGCCAGTGGATGGTGTTCTCGCTGATGAGGCGTCGTGCCATGAGGTCGGTCATGGCGAGGCGGATCATGACTTCGGAGCACCAAGGCTGCCCGCCGCACGGCGGGCAGCCAGGGGCCTGTGGGCCGGGGAATCCGTGCCTGTCGGTCAGGTGTGCCAGGTCTGCTTGAAGCCGGGCTCGTCCTCGGCCTCCGTTTCCTACGCGGCACGGTACAGAACGTCGCGGTCAGGAGGAGCTCGGGTCAGCGGACCCCGGTGACCCGGTGCTCCTTGCGCGCGCCACAGTTGGAGTTGTAGACCTGCACGTGCACGTTGCTGATGCCCCCGCCCCAGTCGACGCAGTGGCCCTTGCCGTACACGTAGGCCGGGCCCGCGTACGACGTGTACCGGCCGTAGTCCTCGCCCCGCGCCGAGGTCTCGTTGACTTCGATCCACAGGGCCATGTCCACGGCCGCACCCGGGTTCTTGCGGATGGTCGCGACGCAGTTCTTGCCGTTCGAGGCGTTGTACGTCAGGTAGACGGTGCCCAGCGAGCCGACGGCGGCCGAGTTCACGGTCTTGTAGGCGCTTCCGCAGACCTTCTGCGGCGTGGTGTTGGGCGCGGCGGTGGCGGGCGCCGCCAGCGCGGTCGTGGCTCCCAGGGCCAGGGCGGCGAATGCTGCGGTGGTAAGGACGGAACGGGTGAATCTCATGTTTCCCCCTGCTGGTCATTGGAGTTGGTCGCTCCTGCATGGTGTGACATGAAGGACGGCGGAACGGTTGCGCATCGTCCGCAAAAGATGTGACCGTGCCGCCTCACCATCCCGCCCGCCGGCCGACGGACGGCCTCCGACGGCCGCACGCGGGGAGCCGCACCCGCTCGGCGAGCGGCTCCTGCGACGGTGGCGTGCAGTCGCTTGTCCGCGACCGCCCTCGCCTCCGATACCTGCCGAGCCAGCACGCTTCCCCCCGGCAGCAGCACCCGGTGCCGGCGCAGCCAACCCACGTTCCGGGACTGAGCTGCGCGTTTGCCCAGCTCAGGATTCGTGCGGTGCTGGTCGCGGGTGCTTGCTGCCAGCGCCTGGTGCATGAAGTCGCTGACAGGCTTCGCCGGTGGGGGAGGTGGTGATCAGGGCCGTGAGGTCTCCGTGGAGCAGGTTCGAGTTCACGCGGCGGACTGTGCACACGTCGGCGGCTTACCGTCTCGGGCTGTTGCGGCGGCCCGCCTGGCGGGCGCTGCGGTAAAGACTTGGTGATGCCCTCCCGCCCGGCGGGAAGGACCCTGGATCGCGCTTTTTCACACGTCAGCGCCGGGGTTCCATGGCCCGATGATCAGCCAAACGAAGATCCGTCCGGGAGACGGGCGTTATCTCTTCCGCGGCGTGATGGTCGGCGACGCCACCGCGGGGCGGGCACGTCGCTGCGCGCCGCCCAGGACGAAGCCGGTGTCCCGCCCGGCGTGTGGAAGGGCCGGGGCCTGGCCACGGTTGGCCTGACGGCCGGGGAGGTGGTGACCGAGCGGCAGTCCGAGCTGCTCCTGGGGGAGGGCCGGCACCCAGGCGCCGACCGGATCGAGAGTGAGCTCCTGGCGCAGGGCAAGAGCCCGGCCCGCGCCCGGCCCGCGCCCGGCGGGCGACCGTGCTGGGCAGGTCCATCGAGCACAACCGCTCGCCCAAGACCGACAAGGCCAAGGAGCGCATTCCCTGGCTCGGCATGCACCTGGTGTTCCGGCCCCCGCCGACGGCACACATCGCGTGGGCGCTGATGGGTCACGAGATCCGCCTGGTGTTGGAGCTGTGCCAGGACATCGCCCGGGACAAGACGCTGGCGTGGCTGGAGGATGCGTTCGCGCAGATCCGCTGGAAGGGCGGCGGCAAGCATCGGGCCGGGATCCGGGACGGGCTGATCGTCACGGTCTTCCGGCATTACGAGTCCAGAGCCGCGGAATCCAAGCCCCTTCTCCATGATCATGCGATGGTCTCGATCCGCGCCCGGCGGCCGGACGCCAAGGGGACGTGGGGCAAGCCTGTCGGCGGATTCGATGCCGGCTCACCTCGTCGCGGCCGGCACCCTCTACACCCTGTACTTCATGGAGGAGGTGTCCGCCCGGCTCGGGTGGGCGTGGGAGCCGCGCGAGGTGACACCCGGCCCCCGGCCCGTCCTGGAGATCGTGGGCATCGACCAGCGGCTGATTGGCTGGCAGCCGACCCGTCGCCAGCAGATCGAGGACGCACTGCCCGTCCTCACCGCCCGGTACGAGGAGAAGCACGGGCACGCGCCGGGGGAGCGGGCCTCCTACGCGCTGGCCTGCCAGGCCGCCGACCGCACCCGCCCACCGAAGCGCACGGAGCTGCGGTCGCTGACCGAGCTGCGCAAGCGATGGCGGGACTCAGCGGTCCGGGCCTAGGGCGTTGACGTCGTCGACCAGCTGGTGGAGCGGGCGCGGGCGGCGGCCGCGGCGGTGTGGGCGCGGGTGCGGCCGGTGGTCGACATAGCGCTGGCGGCCGTCGACGTCGTCGCCGTGGTGTACGTGATGCGCGGCGCGTTCAAGAGCCACCATCTGCTCGCCGAAGCCCGCCGCTACCTCTCCTACGTCCTGCGCGGCCGGCCCCACCAGGCGGGCCTGGACGAACAGATCGTGCAGGCGGCCGTCGACGATTACACCCGCCCGGCCAGCCGACGGATGATGACCGCCGACCTGCGGGCGCTGTACCCGCGCGACTCCGAGGACCAGGCCGTGCTGCGCCCGCTGACTCGCAAGCGGGCCGCCGCCCCGTACGAGCGGGCCCGTCTCGCCGCCGGCGCCCTGGCCGCCCGGGTCCACGCGGCGCGTCGTGCGGAGCGACTGTGCTCTCGCACCCGACCGCGCCCTGTCGCCGTGCCCGCCGCCTCGAGGTCACACCCGCGGCCGTTCCGCACCGGCCCGAAGGACGGCCGCCTCCTAGGCACTGTTTCTCGGATCATGTTCGGAGCCAGATGATGAGGGCTGCGAGGGTGACGGTGCCGAGGTAGATGTAGGCGCGTTTCTCGTAGCGGG
>NZ_JBSFUB010000151.1:0-12124 GCF_053591575.1 Streptomyces altiplanensis
GCGGCCTGCGCCGGCTCCCCTCCGGCCGCCCGCTCCTGGGGCTTTCCGCCGCCGCCCACACCCGCGCAGGCGGGGCCGGACTTCCCCGGGTGAAGTCCGGCCCCGCCCGGGCGGGTCGCGCGGACTACTCGGCGGGCCCGGTGGGCTGCGCGGGTCCGGCCGGCGGCGGGACGATCGGGCGCAGCTTGAGCCAGGCGAGGAAGAAGAGGCCGAGCGCCAGCATGGCCAGCCCCGTCCACAGGTTGATGTTGACGTCCTGGGCCTTCTTCAGGTCCGCGTCGGACGCGGTGATCCCGGCGATCGTGACGATCACGCCGTAGACGGTGAACAGGCCGCCGATGATGCGCCGGATGTCGAAGAGGCGTGCCGCGGTCGCGGACTTGCTCTCCAGGTCGGAGACTTCGCGATGCAGTTCAGACATTTTTCCTGGCCTCCGGTCAGAAGGAGTAGGGGACGTAGCAGAGGGCGGCGATGACGATCGCGCCCCAGCCGAGGAGGGCGGGCCTGCGGTACCAGGCGTCGTCGCCCTCGGCGGGCGGCTCCTCGAGACCCGGCGAGCGCGTTCCGTACACCAGGCCCGCCAGCTCGGCCTCCGGCTTCGGCGCGGTGAAGAGCGTGACGACGACCATGACCACCGCGCCGGCGACGAAGCCGACGATCGCGGAGACGAAGTTGGCGCCCTGGTCGGACGGGATGTCGACGATCCCCTGCTTGTAGATCCAGAAGTAGTTGACCATCGCGGCCGCGGTGCCCGCGACCAGGCCCCAGACGCCGGACTTCATCGAGGCGCGCTTCCAGAACATGCCGATGATGAAGACCACGAACATCGGGACGTTGAAGAAGGAGAAGAGCGTCTGGAGGTAGCTCATGATGTTGGAGAAGCTGGCGGCGATGAAGGCCGTGCCGATGGAGGCCAGCACGCCGATCGCCGTGATCAGCCGGCCGAAGCGCAGGTAGTACGCGTCGTCGCGGCCGGGCTTCACGTACTTCGCCCAGATGTCGCTGGTGAAGACGGTGTTGAACGACGACACGTTCGCCGCCATGCCGGCCATGAACGCGGCCAGCAGACCGGTCACCGCGATGCCCAGCACACCGTTGGGCAGCAGCTCCTGCATGAGGAGCGGGATCGCGTCGTTGTACGTCAGGTCCGAGCCGGCGGTGCCGATCTTCGGTACGAGCACGGCGGCGACCAGGCCCGGGATCATCACCAGGAACACGATGAAGATCTTGGGGAAGGCGGCGATCAGCGGCGTGCGCTTGGCGGCGGAGAGGTTCTTCGCGGACAGGGCGCGCTGGACCTCGGCGAAGTTGGTGGTCCAGTAGCCGAAGGAGAGCACGAAGCCGAGGCCGAGGACGATCGTCAGCCAGTTGGCGCCCAGCGGGTTGGCGTCGCCTATGCCCGTACCGCCCCAGGCGGTGAGGAAGTCGCCGCCGTGGTTCTTCTCCAGTGAGCCGGTCAGGCCGTCCCAGCCGCCGGCCCGCTTCAGGCCGAGGACGGTGAGCGGGATGAGCGCCGCGAGGATCACGAAGAACTGGAGCACCTCGTTGTAGATCGCCGAGGAGAGGCCGCCGACCGTGATGTACGCGAGCACGAAGAAGCCGGCCACGACGATCGACACCCACTGCGGCCAGCCGAGCAGCGCCTCGACGACGATCGACAGGGCGTAGAGGTTCACGCCCGCGATGAGGATGGCGGCGAAGGCGAAGAGGACCGAGCTCAGCAGGTGCGCGGACCTGTCGAAGCGCTGGAGCAGGAACTCGGGGACCGAGCGGACCTTGGAGCCGTAGTAGAACGGCATCATCACCAGGCCGAGGAAGACCATGGCGGGGATGGCGCCGATCCAGTACCAGTGGACGACCGCCACGCCGTACTGCGCGCCGGTGGCGGCCATGCCGAGGATCTCGGTCGCGCCGAGATTCGCGGCGACGAACGCCAGACCGGTGACCCAGGCCGGCAGCGACCGGCCCGAGAGGAAGAAGTCGAGGCTGGTCTTCACGCTGGCCCGGGCGGCGAACCCGATGCCGAGGACCACGGCGAAGTAGATCGCCAGAATCGTGTAGTCGAGCCCGTTGGTGGGGAGCCGAAGCCCTTCGGCCAGGTAGTGCATGGAGACCTGCTTCGTCTTCGTCGAGCGAAAGGATCGGAACGGAACCTACGCCTCCAAATAGCGAAACTGAATACTTTTGGTGGTGTTCTTTGTTGGATCGTGATGGAAAGCTGGGCGAGAGTCGGGGCGGGACTGTTGACTGTGCTGTTTGCTCGTGGTTTGTTGTGTTCGGTTATGTTCGGTGGGTGTGATGAGGAGCCTGCGTGTGAAGAAGACATCGACCCGGCTGGCCGACGGCCGGGAGCTGCTCTACTACGACTCCCGTGACGACGCCGTGCGCGATGCCGTCGACCAGCGGCCCCTCGACCCGATCGCGACCACCTCGCAGGTCCGCCACGACCCGCTGCTCGGGGACTCCGTCGCCGTCGCCTCGCACCGCCAGGGCCGCACCTACCACCCGCCCGCCGACGAATGCCCGCTCTGCCCGTCGCGCGACGGCCGGCACAGCGAGATCCCGGCCGCCGAGTACGACGTGGCCGTCTTCGAGAACCGCTTCCCCTCGCTGGCCGGGGACGCGGGACGCTGCGAGGTGGTCTGCTTCACCTCCGACCACGACGCGTCCTTCTCCGCCCTCACCGAGGAACAGGCCGGCCTCGTCCTGGAGGCCTGGACCGACCGGACGGCGGAGCTGGCCGAACTGCCACAGGTGCGGCAGGTGTTCTGTTTCGAGAACCGGGGCGCGGAGATCGGCGTCACCCTCGGCCACCCGCACGGCCAGATCTACGCCTACCCCTTCGTCACCCCGCGCACGGCCCTGATGCTGCGCTCGACGGCCGCGCACCTGGCACGGACCGGCCGCAACCTCTTCGACGACATCGTGGCGCGCGAGCGCGCCGAGGGCACCCGGGTGGTGCTGGAGGGCGAGCACTGGGTGGCCTTCGTGCCGTACGCCGCGCACTGGCCGTACGAGGTGCACCTCTACCCGAAGCGGCGCGTGCCCGACCTGCGGGCGCTCGACGACGGCGCGCGCACAGAGTTCCCACAGATCTATCTGGAACTGTTGCGCAGGTTCGACCGGATCTTCGGCCCCGGCGAGCCGCCGACGCCGTACATCTCCGCCTGGCACCAGGCACCGTTCGGCGGCCTGGACGGCGTGGACGGCGCGGAGGGGCTCGACCGACACGAGTTCGGGCTCCACCTCGAGCTTTTCACCATCCGACGTACTTCGGGCAAGCTGAAGTTTCTCGCGGGTTCCGAGTCCGGCATGAATGTGTTCATCAACGATGTGCCGCCGGAGGCCGCGGCAGCGCGACTGCGAGAGGTAGCGAGCGAGTGAAGCAGAAGTACCTGGTCACAGGCGGTGCGGGATACGTGGGCAGCGTGGTCGCGGCCCATCTCCTGGAAGCCGGTCACGAGGTGACCGTCCTCGACGACCTCTCCACCGGCTTCCGGGAGGGCGTCCCGGACGGCGCCGCCTTCGTCGAGGGCCGCATCCAGGACGCCGAGCGCTGGCTGGACCCGTCCTACGACGGCGTCCTGCACTTCGCCGCGTTCTCGCAGGTCGGTGAGTCCGTCGTCGACCCCGAGAAGTACTGGGCCAACAACGTCGGCGGGACGCTGGCGCTGCTCGCCGCGATGCGCGGAGCGGGCGTGCGCAAGCTCGTCTTCTCCTCGACGGCGGCGACGTACGGGGAACCGGTCTCCACGCCCATCACGGAAGCGGCGGCGACCGCGCCGACCAATCCGTACGGCGCCTCCAAGCTCGCCGTCGACCACATGATCAGCGGCGAGTGCGCCGCCCACGGGCTGGCCGCGGTCTCGCTGCGCTACTTCAACGTCGCGGGTGCCTACGGGGCGTACGGGGAGCGGCACGACCCGGAGTCCCACCTCATCCCGCTCGTCCTCCAGGTCGCCCAGGGGCGGCGCGAGGCGATCTCGGTGTACGGCGACGACTACCCGACCCCCGACGGCACCTGCGTCCGCGACTACATCCACGTCGCCGACCTCGCCGAGGCGCACCTGCTGGCGCTGGGCGCGGCCGAGTCCGGATCCCACCTGATCTGCAACCTCGGCAACGGCAACGGCTTCTCGGTCCGTGAGGTCGTGGAGACCGTGCGCAAGGTCACGGGGCACCCCGTCCCCGAGGTCATGGCGCCCCGCCGGGCCGGCGACCCGGCGGTGCTCGTCGCGTCCGCCGAAGCGGCGCGCGAGAAGCTCGGCTGGAACCCGTCCCGCGCGGACCTCGCGGGCATCATCGCGGACGCGTGGGCGTTCGCCCGCCGGGAGGAGCAGGACGTATGACCGCCACCACGGCCACCGGCACGGACGCCACCGCGGCCGCCGCGGCCGCCGTCACCGAGACCTTCACCGAGCTGTACGGCGCCGGGCCCGACGGGGTCTGGGCGGCCCCCGGCCGCGTCAACCTCATCGGCGAGTACACCGACTTCAACGACGGCTTCGTGATGCCGCTCGCCCTGCCGCACACGGCGGTCGCCGCGGTCGCCCGCCGTGACGACGGCGTCCTGCGGCTGCACTCGGCGGACGTCGACGGCGGCGTCGTCCAGCTCCGCCTCGACGAGCTGGCCCCGCTGTCGGACGGCGGCTGGGCGGCGTACCCGGCGGGCGTGGTGTGGGCGCTGCGCGAGGCCGGGCACCAGGTGCCCGGCGCCGACCTGCACCTGACGTCGACCGTCCCCACCGGCGCGGGCCTGTCCTCGTCGGCGGCGCTGGAGGTCGTCACCGCGCTCGCCCTCGACGACTTGTACGAACTGGGGCTCAGCCGCCCGGAACTGGCGCGGATCGCGCAGCGCGCGGAGAACGACTTCGTCGGTGTGCCCTGCGGGATCATGGACCAGACGGCGTCGGCGTGCGCGGTCGAGGGCCACGTGCTGCACCTCGACTGCCGTTCGCTGTCGATCCGGCAGGTCCCCTTCGACCTCGCCGCGCACGGCCTGTCGCTGCTGGTCGTCGACACCCGCGTCAAGCACGCCCTCGGCGACGGCGCGTACGCCGCCAGGCGGGCGGGGTGCGAGGAGGGCGCGCGGGTGCTCGGGGTGAGCCACCTGAGGGACGTGCCGTACGCCGGCCTGGACGAGGCGCTGGAGCGGCTGGAGGACGAGACGGTACGGCGCTACGTCCGGCACATCGTGTCGGACGACCACCGGGTCGTGCGGATCGCGGAGCTGCTGGCGGGCGGTGACGTGCGGGCGGTCGGGCCGCTGCTGACGGAGGGTCACGCCTCGCTCCGCGAGGACCTGCGGGTGTCGTGCGACGAGCTGGACCTGGTCGTGGAGTCGGCGGTCGCGGCGGGAGCGCTGGGGGCGCGGATGACGGGGGGCGGATTCGGCGGCTCGGCGATAGTCCTGGTGGAGTCGTCGGCGGCGGACACGGTCACGGAGTCCGTCGAGGCGGCCTTCGCGGCGAACGGGCTCGCCTCGCCCCGGGTCTTCCCGGCGGTCCCGTCCCGGGGTGCGCACCGCGTCGCCTGAGCCTGCCGCGGCGTCTCCTGCCGGCTTTTGCCCCCTTCCGTCTCCCCGCTGAACGGGAGACACCCCCCGGCCACCCCGGCCGGCCAGTTCCGCGAATCGCCTCCGGCGTCCCGCCCCCCGCCGTACGCTGAAGCAGAGCGCCGGTGGGGGCCGGTGCTCGGTCAGGGGGCGAGACAGTCGGGTACGCCGTCCGGGGTGGGCAGTGCCAGGTGTGCGGCGGCGGCCGTGCGTCCGGACCGCCCGCTTCCCCGGGCGTCGTACCCGCAGGTGGTCCGCCTTCCCGGGGGTCCAGGGGGGACACCCCGGTCAACACGGCATGGGGGTGTCTGTGGCTCGTATCCGGGTACTGGTGGTGGACGATCACCGCATCTTCGCCGAGTCGCTCGCCGCGGCCCTCGCCGCCGAACCCGACGTGGAGGTCTCCGCGGCCGGCAGCGGCCCTGCCGCGCTGCGCTGCCTGGAGCGGGCGGCGGCGGAGGGCCGTGGGTTCGACGTCATGCTCGTCGACGCCGACCTCGGGGCCACCGCCGCGGCGGTGGCCCGCGCCGTGCGCGTGCCGGAGCCGGGCGAGGACGTGCCGGTGGACGGCATCTCCCTGGTGGCGGGCGTCCGTACCGGCCGGCCGTCCGTCCGTCCGGTCGTACTCGCCGAGAAGGACGACCCGCGCCGCGCCGCCCTCGCCCTCCAGGCCGGGGCCTCGGGCTGGGTCGCCAAGGACTGTTCGCTGCAACGCCTGCTGGCCGTCATCCGCGGCGTACTGCGCGACGAGACGCACCTGCCGCCCGCGCTCCTGACGGGCGTACTGCGGGAGTTGACCGCCGCCCGCAAGCACCGCACCGAGAGCGAGCGGCTCGTCGAGTCGCTGACGCCGCGCGAGCGCGAGGTACTGCGGTGCATGGTGGCCGGGCTGGGCCGCAAGGCGGTGGCGGAACGTCTCTACCTCTCCCCGCACACCGTGCGTACGCACATGCAGAACGTACTGGGGAAGCTGGGGGTGCACTCGACGCTCGCCGCGGTCGCGCTGGCGCGCCGGGCGGGGGTCGGGCCGGTGGACCTAACCGGGGATGTTGTCGAACGGGGCGGTCAACTGGCGTAGCAGGCCGGCCAGTTCGCCGCGCTGCGCGCGCGAGAGCTCACCGAGGATGGCCCGTTCCTGCGCGAGCAGGCCGGCGAGTGCCTGGTCGGCCCGGTCGCGTCCCTCGGCAGTGAGCCGCACCAGCACCCCGCGGCGGTCGCTGGGATCGGGCAGCCGCTCGACGAGCCCCTTCTTGGCGAGCCGGTCGATGCGGTTGGTCATGGTGCCGGAGGTGACCAGGGTCTGGGTCAGCAGCTGGCCCGGCGAGAGCTGGTACGGATCGCCGGCGCGCCGCAGCGACGTCAGCACGTCGAACTCCCACGGCTCCAGCTGGTGCTCGGAGAAGGCTGTGCGGCGGGCGCGGTCGAGGTGGCGGGCCAGCCTGGAGACACGGCTGAGGACCTCGAGTGGTTCCACGTCGAGGTCGGGGCGCTCGCGGCGCCATGCAGCGACCAGTCGGTCGACCTCGTCCTCCATGACGATCAGTGTAGTTGGTCTGTCGACATGAAGTCTCTTGTATCCGAGAATCTTGACATCGAGAGAAGTGGTCCGCAAGGCTGCCGCCATGACCGTACGACCGACCTGGGACCCGGACCAGTACCTCCGGCACGCCGGCCACCGCACCCGGCCCTTCCTCGATCTGCTCGCCCGCATCGGTCCCGGTCCCGGCGCCGGGCCCGCCCGCATCGCCGACCTCGGCTGCGGCGCGGGCAACCTCACCGCGCTGCTGGCGGAGCGCCGGCCCGCCGCCCGCGTCACGGGCTACGACAACTCCCCGCAGATGCTGGAGCGGGCCCGGCGGTACGCGGGGCCGCGCCTCCACTTCGTCCACGCCGACGCCGCCACCTGGGCGCCCGGGGCCGGAACGTACGACCTGATCGTCTCGAACGCCCTCCTCCAGTGGGTCCCGGACCACGCCGGCCGCTTCCCGGTCTGGCTGGACGCCCTCACCCCCGGCGGCACCTTCGCCTTCCAGGTCCCCGGCAACTTCACCGCCCCCAGCCACACGATCCTGGCGGCCCTGCGCGACTCCCCGCGCTGGTGCTCCCGCCTGCGCGGGGCGGGCGGGAGCGCGGCGGCCGTGCTCGAACCCGGCGCCTATCTCACCCGCCTCGTCGCGCTGGGCTGCGAGGCCGACGTGTGGGAGACGACGTACCTTCAGATCCTCCAGGGCGAGGACCCGGTCCTGGACTGGGTGAAGGGCACGGCCCTGCGCCCGGTCCTCACCGCCCTCGCCGACGACCCCGCGGCGAGCGAGGCGTTCGTCGCGGAGTACGCCCGGGCCCTGCGCGCCGCCTACCCGCCGGGCCCGCACGGCACGGTCTTTCCGTTCCGGCGCATCTTCGCCGTCGCCCGGAAGAAGACCACCGCGCGATGTTGAAATGCGGATTTTCCTTCCGTTTGCAGCCAATTGGGACACGTGCAAACCTGGTGATACCGCCTCAATAAGGAGATGGTCCCATGATGATGGACCGCACTTCCCACGTCGAGACGGCCGCTCTGACCGCCGAGGTCGAGGGGTTGCTGGATTCGGCCGAGCCCGAGGGGTTCTTCCGCGACACGCGTGAGTGCAGCGCCGTGCTGCTGCTCGCCGGGGCCATGAAGAGTTCACCGCCGACTCCCCGCCCGAAGAAGGAATCCCGTTAATGGCGGATGCGTTGGCCGAGCAGACGGGAGCGGGGGCAGTCCCGCTGAGCGCTGTGATCGCCGATGCTGCGAACGGAGTCGTCCTCGCCCTCCGGGGCGAGGGCGACCCCTATGCGCTCTCCCGCCTCCTGCGGCAGGGCGACGCGCTGGCGTCGGCCGCGCTCCGGGTGCTGGGCGCCGACGCGCTCGCACCGTACGCGCTGGACCACCGGGCGACGCCGGGGGGCGCGGACGACGAGGCGGTGGTACGGGAGGCTTTGGCGGCGTACCCGCCGGGACCCGGCGCGTCGGAGGTCTCGGTGTGGAGCTACCGGGGACTGGTCGAGGCGTCGCACGCCTTCCTGCCCGGTGGCGCGGACCACTGGCCGCAGGCGCCGCGGGCCGGATCGGCCTGGGTGACCGACGACCCCTGGCCCAGGTTCTCCCACCGGACGTCACAGCTGGCCGCGCTCGCGCTCCCGGGCATCGCGACGGACCTGGCCGGCCGGCTGGCGCCGCGCACCGACGACCTGGCCCGTGGTTTCGTCCGGGCAGTACGCCGCAGGGACTGGCTCCAGGCCGCCGGCCTCGGGCGCTGGCTGGCCCGGCTGGGGCAGGTGCCGCCGACTCTCGGCCTCGACAACGGGCTGGTGTTCGTACGGCACATGAGCGACGGAGACGCCCGGGTGGCGCTCCATCTCGCGGCGGCGCGGCAGTTCTACGGGCGGGGTGGATGACCGGCGCCACGGCCGCCCCGGCGCTGCTGCTCGACCGCATGGCCGGTGACAGCCTGGGGTGGCTGGACCGGGCGCGCGCGCACTTCCGGCTGCCACCGGACGTCACGACCGACGCCGACCCCGATCTGTCCCTCAAGCCCTTCGGAGAACTGGCCGAACTGACGCACCTGATCAGGACGTCACATCCGCGCGCCGACCTGCGCTCGGTGGCGGACGGACTGTTCGCCTTCGCCTGGAGCGAGACCCGCGACGGGAAACTGTTCGCCGAACTGATCCGCGGCGAGCCGCATGCGACGTATCCGGTGGAGATCTACGGGGTCTTCGCACAGGCCGGGCTGCGCGACACCGCCGTGGACGAGCTGCTGGCGACGACAACAGGGCTGCGCAACTGGCGGATCGCCCGCGGGGACCACACCCGGACGCTCTCCGTCCTCAACGCCGAGCAGCGCATCGGCCTGCGCCGGCACGCCGATTTCCGGGCGGTGCTGGAACTGACCGGCCTCGGCCTGACGCCGGAACCGTGGACGCTGGACCGCAAGGCGGCGTACGGCCTGACCCATGACGTCTTCCACCTCACCGACTGGGGCCGCGCCCGCGGGCGGATGTCCCGGCCGCTCGCCGGCTATCTGCGACTGTGGCTCCCCGCCTGGCTGGAGAGCTGGCTGGACGAGGAAATGTGGGACCTGGCCGGTGAGTTGCTGGCCGTGACGGCCTGCCTGCCCGCCGCTCCGTACGATCCGGTGGCCTGGCAGCGGCTGGCCGGAGCGCAGGCGCCGGACGGCAGCGTGCCTGCGATGGGCGCCGCGCCGCCCGAGGGCGACCGCGCCGGGGCGTTCGCGGCCTGCTACCACGCCACCCTGGTGACCGCCTTCGCCGCCACCCTTGCCCGTATCGCCCTGGACGAGAGCGCGGCCGCACCGGACGAGACCGTGACGACGACCGCCGGGCGGCGGATCCACGAAGACGAGGTGGCCCCATGACCGTCACATCCGCAGCCGCTTCCCCCGCGCTGCTGCACGGCATCGGCGACCGGGCTCTGGCCTGGCTCGACGACCACCGTGAGCACTTCCGGCTGACCCCCGAGGACCGGGCCACCAGCAGAGGTGTCATCGAACGGCTCAAGCCCATCGGCGAGTTGTCGGTCAACCTGCGGGTGCTCTTCCGGGAAGGCGTGGCGGGCTCGCACCAGCACACCCGCGCCGGGCACCTGCTGGACTTCGCCTGGCGGGAACTGCTCGACGGCGGCAGTGTGCTGACCGCCTTCCAGCACGAAGAACCGTTCTCCTCCGTACCCCTGGAGATCTATTCGACCTTCCACGAGCTGGGTTTCCGTCACCCGGGACTGGAGTCGGCCGTGGAGGCCAGCCGCCGCACCCTCACCTGGTCGGCGCTGGAGATGGTGCCCAACCGGCGGCTCGGCGTGATCAATTCCGAACGCCAGACGGGCCTGGTGCCGAGGGAGGACTTCGACCGGGCCGTGAGCCGCACCTGGCTGGGCCGGCTGCCCGAACCGTGGACCGTGCAGTACCACATCGCGTACGACATCACCCACACCGTCTTCCACCTCACCAACTGGGGCGAGAAGCCGGACGGCATCCCCCCGGACATCGCCTCCTATCTCGCGCTGTACCTGCCCGCCTGGATCGAGGACTGGGCGGACCTCGAACACTGGGACCTGCTCGGCGAACTCCTCGTCGTCGACACGTGCCTGCCGCGGCCCGTACTGGACGCGGAGATCTGGGAGCGGTACGCCGCCGCGCAGTGCGACAGTGGGGCGATGCCCTTCCACCACGGCATGCCGGACGGCGACGCGGCGGAGGTCTTCGACATCGTCCACCACCCCACCATGGTCGCCGCGTTCGCCTCCGCGATGGCCGTCTCCCGTGCCATGTCCACCACGCGATGAGCACGTTCGCACCCGCCGCCAGGACGTCCGTCACCCCGCTCGCGGTCCGCCTCGCGGACACGCTCACCGCGATCCGCGCCCCGGACGTCGTGCTCGCCGTCACCCGCCACGGCCGGCGGACCACCATCACCGGTGGCACCGCGCCCGCCCCGGCCGTGCCGCGTCACGCGCTGCGCTACGAACTCGGTTCGATCACCAAGACCTTCACGGTGCTGCTCCTCGCCCACCTCGCCCGCTCCGGCGTCCTGAACCTCGACGACCCGCTCGCCGCCCATCTGCCCCGACTGCCCCTGCGCCACCCCGACTCGCGCCGCATCACCCTGCGCCACCTGGCCACCCACACCGCGGGACTGCCCCGCATCCCGGGCGACCTGACGCCCCGTGCCCTGCTGCGTCCGAACGTCGACGGCTACGCCACGTACGACACCGAACGCCTCCTGCGCACCTTCGCCCGCACCCGGCCCCGCCACCGCCCCGGCACCCGCTGGCACTACTCCAACTTCGGGGTGGCCCTGCTCGGCCCCGCCATGGCCCATGCCACCGGAACCGACTGCCCCACTCTGCTCACCCGCCACGTGGCGCACCCCCTCGGCCTGACCGGCACCACCCTCGGCCCCGGCGACCCCGCCACCACCGCGACCGGCCACCGCGCGGACGGCACCACACCGGTCCCCGGCATCGGCATGGGCCCCTTCATCGCCGCCGGCGCCGCCCGCTCCACCCCTGCCGACCTGCTCACGTACCTCGAAGCACACCTCGACCCCGAGCGAGCGCCCCTGCCCCTGCGCCTGCCCCTGGGCGACGTCCAGATCCCGCAGCTGCGCCGCGGCCTCCGCCACCGCGACACCCACACACTGACCTGGTACCACCATCCGGCCCCCGGCGGGCCGCTGCTCTTCCACAGCGGAGAGACCTTCGGCCAGCAGGCGTTCCTCGGCTTCCACCCGGCCTCCGTGACCGGCGTCGCCGCCCTCGTCACCCGCCCGGGCCGCAGCTCCCGCCTGGTGAACACCGCCTACGAGCTGCTGTACGCCCTCGCCGCCGACTCCGCGCCCTGAACGAAGGCGCGCCCTGAACGCCGGTCTTGACCCGGTCGGCCGTACCGTCTGAGGCGAACACCTCCCGAGGCGGAGACGACGTGAGCGGGCCTCCTCACCGGTGTCCCCGGCGGCGGCGCCTTCCACTCCACCTGCCACGGCGCCGGCCGCGTGATGAGCCGGCACCAGGCCGAGCGCACCGTCGGC